>NZ_CAADGZ010000040.1:0-26362 GCF_900696675.1 uncultured Candidatus Kuenenia sp.
GACTGCTTGTGGTATTTTACCCTCAAGCTGGAAGCTTGAGTTACTATTCTTTCCCTCCCCGCTAATGGCATTTTTACAAAAAACCGGGAATGCTCCCCTCGAATCTATTATCTATTCTTACCTCCTGCACAAAAACAGGGCATATTCCCTTTGATAGATTACGCTGAATAGTTTTACTCTATTTGCCCAATCGGGATTCAATTGCGCGTAAAATGGGTTCTATTTCGTGAGATAATGACTGAAAACCGAAAGAAGTGGTAATTGAATAGGCTTCTTCGGCAAGAGGCAGTGCTTCATCTGCCCGTCCCGGATTTTGCGCAAGCATCTCTGCCTGATTTGCCAATGAAATAGCAAGCCCGCTCTTTATCCCAAGATCTCTGCAAATAGCTTCCTGTTCTTTTAATAGTCCAATCGCCTCATCCGGATTCCCCAGATCCTTAACGACAAGCGCCTGGTTACCAAGGCAGGCTGAAAGTTCGCTCTTGTTTCCAAGTTTTCTGCATAGACGCTCTTCTTCTTTATGGAGGGCGAGCGCCTCATGCAAATGACCCTTGCTATACAATATACTTGCCTGGTTGCCCAGAGAGCGTTGCAATCCTTCCATATTGTTAAATTTCCTGCAAATGCGCTCTTCTTCTTTATGCAATTCCATTGCTTTATCAGGGTCGCCTTTTTCCGCAAGAATGATCGCCTGATTACCGAGTGCATAGGATAATCCGTCCTCATTTTCCAGTTCCCTGCATAAACGCTCCTGTTCCGTATAGAACGACATTGCTTCCTCTGCATTTCCCAGTGAATAATGAATGTTTGCCTGGTTGCCTAGATTGTATGATAGTCCGTGTTTGTTTAGTGTCTTTTTGAATAGTGAGAATTGTTCTTTATATAATTCCAGTGCCTCTGCAAGATTACCGCGTATCGAAAGGATATTTGCCCTGTTCCCGATGTTATAGGATAGCCCGTGTTCGTTGCGCATGTTTTTGCAGAGAGATTCCTCTTCTTTCAGTAAAACGAATGCGCCATCAAGGTCTCCAAGGGTGGTAAGAATAAGCGATTGATTTCCAAGGCAGACGGAGAGTTCCTTGCTATTTCCCAGGGTGCGGCAAAGATGCTCCTGTTCTTTCAGAAAGGTCATCGCCTCTTCCGGATTTCCGGAACCCTTTTTTATGCGGGCTTTGTTGCCTAAACACACGGATAATCCTGACATATCACCTATGCCGCGGCTGATAGATTCCGCTTCCGTAAGCAGTTTTGCGGCAAGGGTGGTTTTGTGCCGGAGAGACAGTATTTCCGCCTGTTTGTTAAGATTATACGACAGCCGATAAGTATCGTTCAATTCACGGCAGAGTTGTTCTTCCTGCCTGAAGAGATGTAGGGAGTTCTCCAAATCATCGTTGGCAAGGGCAATAACTGCCTGACGTGACAAGGAGCGCATTAATCCGTAATTATTTCCAACGCTCCGGTAAATGTGTTCTTCATCCTTGTGTAATTGCATGGATTCTTCCATGCCGCCCCTTTCGTAAAGGATATCTGCAAGTATTCCGACGGCTACGGGCAGATTTTCGTAGTCCTTGTTTTGTTCATAATAACAGACAAGATGTTCAAACATCTTCAATGCCTCTGTAAGGAGGTTTTTCTCCTTTAAAAAAAAGGAAAGGTTTTTAATGCGGTCAATATAATTCTCCGGGGACTCTAAAATGGTGCAATATGCGTATGGAATGCGCATTTGAGAGTTTTCTTCCAATTGCGACCAATAATACGTTGCCGCATAAGCGCTTGTTTCATACAAGACATTGAAAAAGGATATATCAGAGAGAAGTCCGAATAACTGATTCCATGACCTTGCCTGAGTCAGTTGCCACGGAAATTCTTCAATTGCGCGCTGACTCGAATAGTTTTTCCCGAAATAATCTGCAAGACGTAAATGAAACCGCCTTTTCTCATCTTCTTCTGAGAGATACCTGCTTTTTATCGCATCATGAAAGGCATTGTGTTTATAAAGAATGAGATTTGAATGTTGTATCAGGATATGTTTCATATTTGGTAGCAAGGTTTTTAATGGCGTATTTTGCGGTGACGGTGTTTCCCCACGGAGCAGTTCGTTTATTTCATTTTCCATGAGTCCGTTTCCTGCGCTTAACAACAATGACATGATATTCCGGAAAAATGACGCATCAGCGCCGTTCAGTGTATCATCGAGTTCGTATCGTTCAATAACCCTGAGAATGAGTTCCTCAATATTTTGTGCGGAGAGATACCGGCTTATTTTTTGTCCGGCAATGGAGGGGGCGTCGTCAATACATAATTCCCCCATGAGTATATCAAGGTAGAGCGGGTTGGATGTTTGGACGGCATGGACGATTGTATTTATATGGTTTTCGCTTAATGCTGTTGAATGAGTATTCTGGAGATATGCGTGAATACATTGTTTTCGCTCAACAACTTCAAGAGGTGCTACTTCAAGAACAGGCCAGTTACGTTTTGCAACAACATCAAATACGGTTCCGGGCGATACGGACAAAATAAACCGTATGTTCGCAGGCACTTCAATTGGGAGCCATGATAAGACTTGTGCGGGGTCTCTTTCCTCCAATCGTTCGATACCGTCCAGAATAATAACCGCTTTGCCTTTTGCAGCGGACATGAAAAGGGCATTGACAAATGCAACGTTAAGGTCGTTCTGATTAGTGGGAATATCCGGAGGAAGGTTAAATCCATAGGTTAATTCATGGATAATGCGTAGCTGCATAGATGCTAAACTGCTTGTGCGGGGTGAAATGCCGATGAAATGTATTATGGTTTTGTTGGCAGGATTTAAGGAGATATAGCGTTTTCTCCAATTTGCAAGAAGCGCTGATTTCCCCATCCCCGGTTTGCCGGTTACAATGAGTGGGGGAGTATCCCCGTGTATGTGTTCATCCAGCCGGTCAAAATATCTTTGCCTGCCCACAAACAGTTCCGTTCTGCTTGAGGAAAATGCATTGTGTATCATTGCTTCCTTTCCCAATAGGTT
The DNA here is from genome assembly GCF_900696675.1 of uncultured Candidatus Kuenenia sp. NCBI lineage: Bacteria > Pseudomonadati > Planctomycetota > Candidatus Brocadiia > Candidatus Brocadiales > Candidatus Brocadiaceae > Candidatus Kuenenia > uncultured Candidatus Kuenenia sp. The sequence goes on from NZ_CAADGZ010000040.1 coordinate 3,011, forward strand.
TTCTAACCGGATTTTTAAAGTGGATTGACTTTCCACTCCATTCGTTGGAAAACGATCGTCCATTGGCAGATTGTCCTTTCAAAATAGCGGGTATAAAAAAGTACCTGGCGATTATTACGTTCATAGTATATGAATTTTTATAAGTATTACCATGCATAAAATAAAGTAAGGGCGAAGCATTTGTCAGTTTGTGTATTAACACATTTATGACAATTTATAACAAACACTTCGCCCCTACTACGATTATTTTTACCGGTTGTTTTTAATACATCCTTTTGCCGTAAGGTTTAATATATGAACTGCCGATAGATGCTACAGGAATAATTTTCTCATTAAATAGGAAACGTTTCCCCCTTTTGTTTTTAAAAAAATGAATGATTTGTGAAATATTAAAAACCAAATAATTGTATAAGTTATTTAATAAAAGTCAGATAGATAAGCACCGTATATACAGTGTTTCACAAAATGGGCGATTATGGTATTACCTTTGCTCTTTGCTATAGACAGATTGAAAAAGCCTTCACAGTTTTCTGGAAAATAGTGTGCTCCAAAAAGCGGACAAGCTTGTATGTTCGTGTCCGGTTTGTAACCTGTTAAAGTTAGGAACGTATTAAATGGAAACAAGTTTAGACATCAACCCGTTTTTGCAAATTGACCCTGTTCATTCAAGCAGCATTAGTAACTTAAATAGTCTTGCCGGTCAAAAGAAAATTACCAATGATGATGCGTCTCTCCGGAAGATAGCGCAGGATTTCGAGGCTGTTTTATTGAATTTTGTGGTAAAAGCAATGTGGAAAACGATACCAAAGGGTGGTTTGTTTGACGGTGGGGGGGGTATGCAAGGTTATACGGAAATAATGCAGAATGCCCTTGCTGAAGATTTAGCGGCAAAAGGCGGCTTTGGAGTTGCGCCTGTTATATACAATCAATTAAAACCTAAAAGTGTCGTGACGGAAGCATTCAGTAAAAATGCGCCATCTTCACCGGAAAATGGAGTAAAAAAGGGAAACAGTGAGGATATGGGTATAAATAAAGAAAAGGCTTCTGTTAATTTTAAAGGGTAAAGACAATGAGAATTAAAGAGAACAACGTTATAGACGCCTTGCTTACGGAACTGACCGGCACGCTGGAAAGATTGTCGGTTGTTTACGGGGAATTAGTAGAAATTGCAAAGACGAAGCACGCCTGTCTTATATCCTGTAATATTGAAGAGCTGGAAACGCTTATCTACGCAGAGAGAAACAAGGCGGAACTGGCGCAACTTCTTGAGGAAAAACGCCAAAGGATAATACGCCGGTATTGCGAAAAACAAGGTTTAAAGGTAAGGGAAATATCCATGAGTAAAATGATGGATAAACGGGAAGAACTTCATGGCAATACATGGAGAACGCTGGTTGACACATTAACAAAGTCAATGGTGGAATTACAAAGGCTAAATGAGATGAATACGGCTCTTACCCATCATTCGCTTGAAATTACAGAGGATATTATTGATATATTTTGTCCGCCTGTCTTTAAGCACTCCGTATACAAGAATACAGGGAAAATGAAGGAAAAAGAAGTATCAAGGGTTTTGGTTGACACTAAAATTTAGAGGGAATAGGTTATGGCCTCGTCAGATATACAAATTGGTATGAGCGGAGTTCTTGCGGCACAGCGTGCAATGATGGTTTCCGCACATAATATATCGAATGCAAATACAAAAGGATATACGAAACAAACGGTCAGTCTTGCAACAAGACTACCCTTGCAGACGACTATCGGCTCTATCGGGCAGGGCGTTGACCTGGTGAAAATAATGCGGCAGAAGGATGACTACCTTAATAGCCGGATCAGGTTTGTCACTTCATCGCTTGGCGCCTCCTCTATAAAAAGTCAGCAATTGAGAGAACTTGAAACGGTATTTAACGAATTAAGCGATGCCAGTATAAGCAATTCCTTGACAAGCTTCTTTAAATTTGTGAACGACCTTTCACAGGACGAGAGTACCAGTTCACGCTCTGTGCTTGTGGAAAAGGCGATTACCATGACCGAATCCATACGTGCAATAGTTGACGAGCTGGGCATGATGAAGGAATTTGTCAAACAATCCGTGGAATCCAAACTTAATGAAGTAAACGGGCTGGCGAAAGATATCGTTGACCTTAATAAGGAAATCCACTCGCTGCAAACAACAGGCGGGGAGCCGAATGACCTGTTGGACAAAAGAGAGACGCTCCTCGGCGAAATCAGCAAGTTTTTGGACGTCACAACAAGGACGCAGAAGAACGGCATGATAGATGTGATGATTGCAGGTGGAGTCCTGGTGAGTGGTTCAAATGCGTTAACCCTTGAATCCCGCGTAGATTCAAGCGGCAAGCTCAATATTACCAGCTATGGAAGTTCGAAACACAAACCTACTGGCGGTGAATTGAGCGGTTTGTTGGAGATGTATAACAACACGTTGCCTGCATACGATGCTAAACTGGATACCTTTGCAACCGCGCTTATAAAGAAATTTAATGCGATTCATAGTGAAGGCGTAGGCACAGACGGCGGGTTTACAACGGTACTTGGGACAAATAAGGTGACGGACGCAACTAAGGCATTGAATACTGCGGGGCTGGGGCTGCCTTTTGCACCATCGAGCGGAGATATATATGTTACGGTAATAAATACGAGTACAGGGGAAGAGGTCAAAAACAAAATTACGGTGGATGTAGCAAATGATTCGCTTACAAAATTAAGCGCTGCTATAAATGGCATATCAAATATTTCCGCTGCTATTTCAGACGGCAAATTGCAGATTACCGCAGCGTCCGGGTATAAATTTAATTTTTCTTATGCATTGGACCAGGATCCCGGGGATTTAGGGGCTTCAACGGTTTCACTTTCAGGGGTATATAGTGGGAGTTCAAATGATACTTATACATTCGAAGCATTGGGAACAGGTACAATTGGAACTACGTCAGGTCTTCAGGTTGAAGTCAGGGATAGCGGTTCAAATCTTATTGCTACACTTGATGTAGGCGAAGGTTACACTCCTGGCAATACACTTGCGGTTGCAAATGGAGTTTCTGTTTCGTTTTCTGCTGGTGCTGTTGCTTCAGGTAATACGCTAACCGGTGTAGATGTTATAAACGATTCTGATAAAACTGACTTGCTGGCTGCTTTGGGAATTAATACCTTTTTCAGCGGAAAGGACGCATCGGATATTGATGTTGAAAAGAGGATACGGGAGGATGTAACACTAATTGCAACATCTATAGGTGAATCAGGGGATAATACAAATGCCTTGCGTTTATCCGCATTACAAAATGATAACAGTATTGTTGGAAATACTACCTTATCTGATTATTTACATCAAATTGCCGCGGCATTAGGAGAAGAGGCGAATAGTGCATATAAGTCTGAGGAGAAGTATACGGCATTGGAGGGGAGTCTTCAGAACAGAAGAGAAGAGGTTTCCGGGGTAAATATTGATGAAGAACTGGTTACCCTGATACGATTTCAACAGGCGTATCAGGCGTCGGCAAAATATATATCAACCGTTGACAGATTAATAAATACCTTATTAAATTCATTGTAACGGCGGGTTGAGTGGTCTTTCGTACTAAAGTGAAATGCGGGACACCGGGAGAATAATTTTAATGAGTTGTGGAGGAGGACGCCATGTCTTTTAGAGTTACGCAAGCGAGTTTAAGTAATACAACGCTTTCTAACATCCAGCTAAATTACAAGAAAATGCAGGAGATACAGGAAAAGCTTTCCAGCGGTAAGCAGATAAACCGCGCATCAGATGATCCTGTAAGTACGAGAAAATTACTTGGATTTAAATCCGGGGAAAATGAATTACAGCAATATTTAGACGCTATTAAACATGCGAGAGATAAAATAAACTTCATCTTCGATGCATTGGAAAACATACAGGACATTATGGTGAAGATTCAGACCAAAACGGTGCAGGCGGCGGATGGTACGCTTGGGGATAGTGAAAGGGGAATTATTGCAAGCGAGATTGATGAGTTAATGGAGACAATTATTCAATTCTCAAACATAACGGATAGCAACGGACGGTATCTTTTCTCGGGAACAAAAACCTTAACTGCCCCCTTCAGAGCGACAAGAGATTCAGGCGGTGAGATAACAGGCGTAAAGTATGATGGCAATAATGAAACAATACAATATCAGATAGGGAGCAATACATTTATACAAGTGAACCAGCCTGGCGGAAAGCTGTTTATGGAAAACGGCATATTTGCAAATCTTATAAATTTACGCGACGAATTGAAAAAAAGCGATTTTGATACAGACGCTTTTTTATCACAGAAGAAAAATTTTGAAACGGCAAATAATAACGTACTGACAGAGATTACAAAGTTTGGCGCAAAAGTCGATAGATTGGCAATAACGGAAAATAGAGTCGAAAACTCGAAAATAGCGCTGAAAGAATTAATCTCTTATACCGAAGATGCTGATTTAGCATCCTTAATCACAGAATTAAAAAATCAGGAAAATGTGCTGCAAGCAGCACTGCAGACCGGCGCCAGGATTATTCAGCCGTCATTGCTAGATTTTATTGGCGGATAGATTGTCTAAATTATCAACATCATGGGTAAATAATTTCAACGTTATTGCCCGTACTCTCTCCAAAGTAAAAAATCTCATCCCTTGTTGCTACAGAGCCTATCGTTATTTTAAAGTTTTATAACTCCTATTCTCACAATTACATAAGCGGCTTTGTGTGGTTATTGATTTTACTTGTTTACAAATGGTATTGTGTTTGCTTAATTAACCGCCACGTAGCATCTAAATCTCTTTAACCTTATTTTTTATAGGAGGTAAAAACAAAAATGGAGCAGAAGAAAATGGAGACATTAAAAACGGAAAAGTTGGGTGAGTTAGGTTATAACAAAGAAGATATTATCAGGTTTGAAGACGGCATTGTAGGGTACGAAGAGCTTAAACAGTTCATTCTTGTTAATTTTCCTGACTGCCGGCCTTTTGAATGGTTGGTTTCGGTTGATAACCCCCTTGTTGCGTTACCCGTCATAAACCCGGTTCCTCTTTTCACCGACTATGACCCATTGAAAAAGATTGATGATGTCTCAGCGTTGGAGATGGGCAACAAGGAAAAGGTTGAAATATTTTGTATAGTAAACATTGGAGATGATGCTTCCAATGTAACCATAAACCTGAAAGGGCCTATACTTGTAAATATGATAAACAACAAGGGGAAGCAATTCGTATTAACAGATGATTATTACGCATTACATTATCCGCTTGTGCAGAAAAATGCTTAATTGAACATACCCCTGCGTTGTTCGGGTGCGCAACCATAATGAATGTTATTATGAGATGCAGACGCATTGCTACATTACTATACGCCTCTGCCCGGACGCTTACAGGCAGTTTAATATGAATAGTATTCTATTACTTGCAGCCAGTTTCTTTCTTTGTTCTTCAAAAAGGTTTTTGGGGAAAGAGATATACGTTTACTGCACGGTACGTTATTTTTATACACTTTCAATAGAGGAGAAGCGATGCTTATACTAACAAGGAAGTTGGGAGAAAGCATAACCATAGGAGATGAGATAAAAATTACCGTTTTAGAATTTCAGGGAAGACAGGTGAAATTGGGAATTATCGCTCCAAAGGACATTGAGATTCACAGGGAAGAAGTTTATGAAAAGATCCAATCCCAGAATAGAGAGTCTTCAAAAGTATCCAAAAATGAGTTGGTAAAAGTTGCGCAAAAATGGAGGCATATTGGAGAGGATTTTCGTTTTCAAGAAAAATTTATAGCAAAAAGTGACGCAGTTGAAGACGCAGATTAATCGTGCATCGTGATACAGTTTGAGGTAATTATTTTGCGTATTTTACAGGAATATCTCTTAATTTAAAGGAAACTAACCATGTTTATTGTTGAAGAAAGCAGCGCTCTAAATGACAATACAGATTTTGAAACAAATGTTTCGCGCGCGAAGGACCTGATAGAAAAAGATGATTGGGGTATGGCGTTTAAATATCTAAAAGCAGCAGTGGATGCAGACCCCAATTACGCAGAGGGTTTTAATCTTCTCGGTATTTATTACACAAGAAACCATAACTATTCCGAAGCAATTGAAAATTTCAGGCAAGCATTACACATTGATTTTGATTTAATAGACGTTCATTATAACCTTGCTTTTCTGTATATGGAACGGGAAGAATACAGTATGGCTCTTTCGCATTTTAAGGAGGTTGTAGTGGCGAATCCGGAAGATGCGGATACGTATAATCTTATGGGAATATGTTGCGCTAAAAACGGTAATGAAGAGGACGCTAAAGCGTTTTTTGCCGAATCATTGAGATTGCAGCCGGATAGTACTTCTGCCGCGGTGAATATCTCAAAACTGCTGATAAAAAACAATGAAATTTCAAAAGCGAAGGGGATTTTGCTCTATTTTATGAAAAAAGAGATTGCCAATTACGAGGTGCATTACTTGCTTGGCATTGTATACAAGGGAGAAGAAGATTATCCTCGGGCAATGCGCCATCTCAGGGAAGCGGTGCTGGAAGACACGAATAACGCAGAGGCCTATAATCTGCTTGGCGAGTGTTGCGTAAAAATGGATTTTGATAAACAGGCCGAATCATTTTTTGTAATGGCAATCCGGTTGGATACAGCATATTTAGACGCATATTATAACCTTGGAAGTCTTTATTATAAACAACAGAAATATGACGATGCAGTTCACATTTTAGAAGAGTATGTGAGAACAAAGGAAGCGACAGATTTTGTTGATTCTCTTTGGTCGGAGAACAAAGTCGGGGATGAAGCTGTGCCGCTGTATAATTTACTGGGGAATTGTTACAAAGTGACGAATAATCCTGCAAAGGCGCGGAAAATGTGGGAAAAGTCATTATCCATACAGCCTGATCAACAGGATATAAAAGAAAACGTTTCCGGTCTCTCGCAAACTGCTCAAATGCACAAGCGCATTAGTCTGGTTATTGATTAATTATCCCTTCTTAGTACCGTAAAAGTTATTTCTTCGCACGTTTTTCCAAAATTTTTAATGGTGCGATCAGAGGTACTCAATACTCAATCTCCAGTCTGTAATCTTGTACGACTGCCTACTGGTGATTATCGATTTTAAACTGGTTTACTTTTAGGGCGCTATAATTACTTTCACGGATTCCTTTGCGTCGGCTACCAGTTTAAATCCCTTTGCAGCGTCATTTAGCGGTAGTTTATGAGTTATCAGATCATTTACGGCAATTCTACCTGTCCGTATTAATTCAATTGCAACCGCCATATCAGCAGGAGGGCCAGCATAGGACATAACAATAGAATTACAATTACGCCAAAGATTCCATAGGTCAATAGGGATTTTTACCCCGGGTTCCGTTGGTGCAAAAAAGAGGATAGTCCCTCCCCTTTCTATGGAATGAAAGGCCTGTTCTGTTGCGGATATTGCTCCTGTACACACAATCGCCAAATCTGCCAATCTTCCATTATTATCTTTGCGGATAATGGAAGGCACATCTTCTTTTGCGTTAATTGCGATATCTGCCCCTATTTTTTTTGCAAATTTCAGGCGATATTCGTTTATGTCCGTTGCAAATATTTTGCCTGCGCCAAGCGCTCTCGCCAATTGAATATGTAATAATCCCGATATGCCGCTGCCGATAACGAGCAGACTTTGTCCGGGTTTAAAATTGGACAGTCGTTGTCCGCGAATTGAACATGCCAAAGGTTCTACAAAGGTTCCCTCATCATAAGACATCTCCTGGGGAAGAATAAAAGTTCCGCGATCAACATTGATTTGTGGAACACGCAGAAATTCTGCAAAACCACCGGGATAAAAATTGGTAGTGCGTAAAGTATCGCACACGGAATGATGTCCATTCAGGCAATAATGGCAGGTGTTGCATGGAACATGGTGTGCAACGGTAACTCTGTCGCCAACTTTAAATTGTTTAACGGCATCGCCAATGGCGACTATTTCTCCTGCAATTTCGTGACCCAAAACCAAAGGCGCCTTTTTAATGCGGTACCATTCCATTACATCGCTGCCACATATACCGCTTGCGAATATTTTTACCAATAACTCGCCCGGCCCTATTTGTGGAGTTGGCATTTCTTCTATTCTGACGTCATTGTTGTTGTAATACATTGCTACTCGCATATAATGCCCCTTTTCTTATGGTCGTTATAACGCAGGATGTACATTGTGAAATGGTGGGTTTGCGCGCTACCGTGCGCAGTATCCAGTCGGCAATCTGCCGATTGCCGACTGGATAATAAAAAATACCAGACTCCTAAAATGTCTTATTATTATTTGGTTTTGTTAAATATTGCGTCAGCTTCATCCACGCTGGCATTTTCATGAACGATGGCCCGTAAAGCCTTGATCATGGGAACAGGGCGTTCATTTTGCCAGATGTTTCTGCCCAGATTTATACCTATTGAGCCTTTTTGCATACCATCATGAACGAATTCAAAAACCTCACGGTCAGAACCTACCTTTGGGCCTCCTGCCATGACGACCGGGACGGGACAACCACTCGTGACTTTATCAAAATTTTCGCACCAGTAAGTTTTTACAACCTTTGCACCCAATTCGGCGCATATGCGGCAACACAGCGCAAGATAACGCGCATCCCGTTTTTCCAGCTCTTTTCCAACCGCAGTCACTGCCATTACCGGCATGCCGTATCTTTCCGCTTCATTAACAACTTTTGCCAAATTTAATAACGTTTGCTTCTCATAATCGCTGCCAATAAATACAGAAAGACCGACGCCTGAAACATTAAGGCGGAGAGCCTCTTCCATTGATGTGGTGATTTCCTCGTTGGCAAGATCTTTGCCCACCATGCTGGTGCCACCAGAGATCCTTAAAATAATGGGCTTGCTTTGCTGAGGGTCTATACAGGCACGCAATACACCTCTGGTACAGAAAAGGGCGTCGCTATATTCTAGAATTGGTTTAATGGTTTCTCCTGGCTTCTCTAACTTTGTTGTGGGTCCCTGAAAATAACCATGGTCGATTGGCAAGTACATACAGCGCCCATTTGGTTTAATCAGTTGAGACAAACGATTCTTCATTCCCCAGCCCATGATAGTTAATTCCTCCTTTTAAAAAAAACGGGATCCTGACGGCTTCCCTTAACAACGGTAATAACGAAATTATAAGACATATTTTGATGTCATCTACAATAGAGAATAGCGGTGTTTGCTGCATAATGCAGGGGCGGAGCATTTGCTATAAATTGTTATAAATGCGTTCATGCCCAAGGGGGCAAATGCTTCGCCCCTACTCTGGTGAAAGGTTCAAAAGAGATATGCTGTTCTATATTCCGGCAGTGGTTGCATAAAGAATAATACAAGTGTATATTAGATCCCCTCGCCATTATGGTAATTTTTCATAAATGTTGTCATGATTATTGATTCTGTGTTAGATTCCCGGCTATTGTCATTGCTTACAATATTTAAACTTTCCTCCAATTTTTTGATACGCGTTAGAAGTTTATTGTTTTCTTTAATTAGCGCTCTAAAGGCCTCTGCAATCGGATCGGGCAGTTGTCCATGGTCTAACATTACCTCGTGATCCTTGTTTTTGCTTCTTTCGATAATTCTTCCGGGTACACCTACCACCGTAGCATTAGCGGGGACGTCTTTTACTACTACCGAACCGGAACCTATGCGTACATTATCTCCTATGGAAATATTGCCTAAAACACAAGCATTTGAGCCTACAATGACCTTTTTTCCTAACGTTGGATGTCTCTTTGTCTTTTCAAAAGATGTCCCTCCAAGCACTACTCCCTTGTAAATAAGACAACCATCGCCGACCGTTGCCGTTTCTCCGATAACGACTCCCATGCCGTGGTCTATAAAAACTCCTCGTCCGATTTGTGCGGCCGGATGGATTTCTATCCCTGTTAAAAAACGATTAATGTGGGAAAGAAAACGGGCGGTGAAATACCATTGTTTCTTCCAGAAAAATGAAGATATCCTGAATAGCCATAAAGCATGTAATCCGGGATAACAGAAAACTATTTCAAATTTGCTTTTTGCAGCGGGGTCATTTTGGAAAACGGCATCAATGTCCTCTCTTAATCGGCCAAACATTAAAGTTCCTTAAACAATACGGTGGATAGATATCTTTCGCCGGTGTCAGGGAATACTACCACCAATAGCTTTCCTTTGTTTTCAGGCCTTGCTGCGACCTGCAGTGCGGCATACGCTGCGGCGCCTGAAGAAATACCCACTAAAATTCCTTCATCACGTGCAAGTTGGCGCGATAAGGCAAACGCCTGTTCGTTTTCCACCTTAACAATTTCATCGATTATTTTTGTATTAAGAATTTCAGGTACAAAGCCTGCACCAAGTCCCTGTATTTTGTGAGGTCCCGGTTTTCCACCGGAAAGTACAGCAGAACCTGAGGGTTCCACGGCGATTACTTTTAATGAAGGTTTTCTTTTTTTAATGACCTCGCCAACCCCGGTAATGGTGCCCCCTGTGCCAACACCACCTACAAAAATATCGATTTGTCCATCGGTATCATTCCAAATTTCTTCTGCAGTCGTTTTGCGGTGTATTTCTGGATTTGCATCATTTTTAAATTGTTGCGGCATGAATGAATTGGGAATATTTTGAAGCATTTCTTCTGCTTTATTAATCGCCCCCTTCATACCTTCCGATCCTGGTGTTAATACAATTTCGGCCCCAAAAGCCTTCAAAAGCTCCCGGCGTTCCAGGCTCATCGTATCTGGCATTGTTAAAATTAATTTATAATCTCTGGCGGCAGCTACAAAAGCCAAGGCAATTCCTGTATTGCCAGAGGTAGGTTCTATCAGAACTGTGTCTTTTTTTATCAATCCTGCCTTTTCGCCGGCCTCAATCATGGCGATTCCAATGCGGTCTTTTACACTCGCCATGGGGTTGAAAGACTCCATCTTAGCAGTGATAATGCAGTCCAGCCCTTTTGATATTTTATTCAATCTGACTAATGGCGTGTTGCCAATTGTAGCAGTGATGTCATCGTATATCTTTGTCATAGTCGTCCTCTCAGCTAATTATCAGGAAGAAGGTATAAATGAGACAAAATATACTATGTTGTTCATTATTTCTCAAGATATTTTTAAAAGCCTTATTTTTTCTTGACAAAAAAGACTTTGAGTATAACATTTACTCCCTCGCCGTATCTTATTTAAATACATACAGTTCTCAAAATTTTTATTTTTATGAAAATCCTGGAACATATTCTTTTTTAAGGATGTTTTTATGAATTACAAAAGTCTGGACACGTTAATAAATCAAGTAGGCGGTCCGTTACGGTTGACAACTCTAATTATTAGCAGGGCAAGGCAGCTAACAAAAAAGGCGGAGCCCTATATTGAAACGGAAATCGATGACCCGGTTGAAATTGCTTTTGCGGAATTAATGCAAAATAAAATAATGTTAAATGACGAAGAGAAAAAATAGGGGAATGATGTTTTTTTGTCTTATAGGGTAATTAACCCAACAGTGTAAAAATTTTTTTAAATTGGTGAGTTGTGTTTATCTGAAATGGTTTTAGAGCAGATAACGAAAGTTTTTTTGATTTAATGCAATGTGCTGCCCACCTAAAATGATTTAACATATCCACGGCCTCGCATCCAGGCTGACCCAAAATATACGGCAAAATTGCCAAAAACCTTTTTTTGTAATCCAATCAGGCAATGTAGCAATGGCCGGGTTGTCCTAATTAAAACCACTGTATGAGCAGTTGGTAACTATTTGTAAACAACAAAATCTACTATTGCGAAACTTGCTTTGTTGTTGCGGCAATGATAATGATGATGTAGACATTTAAACGAAACATTACTGGCCATGAATGTATGTAACTTTTCGGGACGTTTTCTGCTGTTTGATATAAATATGAGGGGGTGAGAATAATGATAAAGGTTGAACATTTGGCGAAGCGGTATGCAGATGTTTATGCGGTTAATGACATTTCTTTTGAGGTGAATCAGGGTGAAATATTAGGGCTTTTGGGTCCAAATGGCGCAGGCAAAACGACTACAATGCGTATCCTGACCTGTTATATGCCGGCGACTTCAGGCACTGCGGTAGTAGATGGATACGATGTTTTTCGGGATTCAATAAACGTGCGTAAATTAATCGGGTATTTGCCGGAAAATGTACCCCTGTACCCGGAAATGCGGGTTAACGAATACCTTACGTTTCGTGCGAAATTAAAAAAAGTGCCATATCGTGAACGTAAAACAAAAATTGCGGAATGTATAGAAAAATGTAGAATTCAGGATGTAAAAAAACAAATTATCGGCACTCTTTCAAAGGGGTACCGGCAAAGGGTAGGATTGGCAGATACCCTGGTACATGACCCTAAAATCCTTATTCTTGACGAACCGACAATCGGGCTTGATCCAAATCAAATAAGGCAGGTCAGGCAGCTTATCAGGGAATTGGGTGAAAAACATACCATCCTGCTATCTACCCATATACTTCCGGAAGTAGAGATGATTTGCGGACGTGTGATTATTATAAATAAGGGAAAGATCGTTGCTATGGATACGCCGTCAAATTTAGGTGACCAACTCAAAGGCGGAAACCTCATTGAACTAGAAGTGCGTGGAAATGGTGAAAAGGTCAAGGATGCTTTATCAGTTATAAAAGGCGTAAAAAAGATCACTTGGCGTGACAAAGGTGAAATTAATAAATATTCAATTGAAACGGAAAGAGATTCCGATATTCGGGAAGAAGTATTTTTAAGCATAGTGAAAAATAATGGAATTATCAGGGATATGAGGCAAGATGCAATAACACTTGAAGAAATATTCCATCAGATTACTACGAAAGAAAAGGAGGTGGTGTTGTAAATGACAAGCACAGGTACTATCTTTGAAAGAGAAATCAATGCATATTTTCTTTCCCCAATCGCCTACGTTATTATCGCGGTATTTATGGTGTTTTCGGGTTATTTTTTCTCAATTATGTTGGGTATAACGCAGGAAACAACATTGAGATACAGCCTGGCATATACACAATTCATTCTCTCCATTCTCACCCCCGTCATTACGATGCGATTGCTGGCAGAGGAAAATAAAACCGGGACGGTTGAACCGCTCATGACGGCACCGATTACCGATTTTGCAGTGGTTTTTGGAAAATTCCTGGCAGCATGGGCATTATATAATATCATGATTGCTCCAACGGCATTTTATATTATTTTTCTGGCATGGGTGGGTTCCCCCGATTATGGTGCAATAATTGCCAGTTATATTGGATTGGTGTTAATGGGGGGGCTGTTTGTCTCTGTCGGTATGCTCGTTTCTGCAGTAACAAAAAATCAAATTGTTGCGGCGGTTACCGGTATTGTAGCGTTACTTATATTGCTGGTAATTGGATTGGCAAGTGCGGAAAACGAAGGGTGGCTTTATAGTACTTTACGGTATATCGGCACGTATGATCACTGGGAAACATTTACTAAAGGGATTGTGGATACAAGAGATATAGTCTATTACTTTAGTTTTTCGACGTTACTTTTATTCATTGTCGTACGCATTGTTGAAAGCAGGAGATGGAGATGAGTGCTGTGAGTGATAAAAAGAAAGATTGGATTGATTTGTACAGTGGTTATATCATATTAGCCGGAATTATTGCAGCAATATCCGGTTTTGGGTTATCCAGGATATTAAATGGCTGGAGTGTGTCTTCGGTAGTGCCCACGGGTATTGGTAGTGCTATCATTATTGGGTTTAGTATTTTAAAAGCGATGAGAAACAAGTGGTTTTCTACGGAAGCGTCCAAGAGAAAAGCCCTTGTCGGAACAAACGTAGCGGTCATGTCGATTTTTGCCGCAAGTATTTTTGCAATTGTTGGCTTCCTTAACCATAGGCACTATGTAAGGTTTGATCTTACACTTACCGGGAAATATACTCTCTCACAAAAAACAAAAAATATACTTAAGAATCTCGATAAACCTGTCGTGATCACCACTCTCTTCAATCAGGGCGAGATGTTTTTTGAGCAAATTGTAGACATTTTGAAAGAATACGCGCATAACAACACAGAAAAAATAAAGATTGAAAATATTGACCCACTGAGAAGTCGCAGCAAGGTGGAAGAATTAGCAATGCGCCTGAAAATCAGTGACCTTCAATTAAATTCTGTTGTGTTTGAATGCGGGGAATATAGCAAGCATGTACAACAGAGTGACGTGATGGAGCGGCAATATCCTTTTAGGTTTAAAGGAGAAGAAGCTTTTACGGGGGCAATCCTCAACGTTACACAGGAAAAACAAACAACGATTTATTTTGTTCAGGGGCACGGTGAACGCCAATTTGACGATTACGACAGGGTCGGTATTTCCGGAATCGCAAATGCCCTGAAACGTGACAACTGTCGCGTAGCGCCTTTGAATATCATGGATAAAAAGAAAATCCCTGATGACTGCGACGTGTTGATTGTTGCGGGACCTTCCAAGGCATATCTGACAGAAGAGCTGAATATTATAAGAAATTATCTGGAAAACAGAGGGAATTTGCTGCTCATGCTGGAACCCGCAGTTCCACCCAATATCACTACCGGTTTCGGAACTCTTTTGGGAGAATATGGCATGGTAGTTCGTGATGACATTGTAATTTATAATACTGTAAAGATGCCGCTGTTTGGTATACAAACGGTTGCAGAGATTTATGTAAAAAATGAAGAATATGGCGACCACAGAATTACCGACGATTTGAAAAATTACAATACGATACTTTACGGCGCATGTTCCATAGATGCCGCCCCTCCGAATGACCAAATGCCGTATGAGGCTAAGGTATTGATGTACGCGCCCGATAGCGCCTGGGGAGAAACAGATATTGCGGATTTGAAATATAAAAAACCAGAGAAAAACATGGAAACAGATGTATTAAGTCCTATTTCTCTGGCGGCGGCATCCCAGGTGAAAGAATTGCCGAAAAGCGTCACACAGGCGCACCCTGCAATGGCAAACGACCCGAATGCAAAACCAACAGGTGCAAGGCTGGTTGTTTTTGGAGATGTGGACTTTGCCACAAACGAGTTTGGAGATAATCCCGGCAATCATGATTTAGTGCGTAATTCAATTAATTGGCTTGCTAAGAAGGAGACACAATTAGGTATTTCCGCCAAAGATGCTGATTTCCGTAAGGCGGTGATTCACCCAGAACAAATGAAAGTTATTTTTTGGGTTTCAATTGCTGGTATTCCTTTGGTTCCGATAGTTATTGGCGGTATCGTGTGGTGGAAAAGACGTCGTTAGGAATGAACGGCAATTCCCAGGTGATTGGTGTTTATCCATGTTGTCTGGATTTTTAATAATGTGTGACCTTTGTATTTCATACATTTTTATATAAGGCAAAATTATTTATGTGGCAGTCGCTTCTGATTAGAGTTTATTCTTCGTGGGAGGAAATAGTTAAGCAATGAAATTTAAAACTACCATAATTCTCTTAATAATTGCAATTATAGGCATAACGTATATATTTGTTTATGAAAAAAAGCAACTGCCCCAAGAGGAGTGGGAGCGGTTACAAAAAAAGGTGCTGCCATATTTCAAAGCGTCACTGGTGAACAAGATAGAATTAAAGAACGAAACCGGTAAAATAGTACTGGAAAAAGCTGAGAATGGTTTTTGGTTTATTGTGGAACCTTACAGGCTGCGTGCAAATAATTCTGAGGTCTCAAGTATTCTCTCCGAGTTTGAGTTTATGTCGAAAGTAGGCTCATTTGAAAAAGAAGGAGACAAACCATTTGACTTAAAATATTATGGTTTTGATAAACAAGAGAACTATATCACGATGTACACAAGTGTAAAAACCAGTCCGGACAAAATACAGATAACAGGGCCAAGCAATAAATACACCGTATTCATTGGAGAAAGACTTGCGGCGGGCGATAATGTATATATTAAACTTGACACAAATGATGAAGTTTTTGTTGTACCGGGTAGCTTGCTGGAAAAAATCAATAAAAGCATTCTTGATTTAAGAAGCAAGTGGGTCTTTACCTTTGACAAAGAAGCGGTTACGCGACTGCAAATAAAAACAAAAGAATATAACATTGTTTGTGAGAAAGACAGAGAGTTTTGGAGAATTAAGGAACCTCTTGACGACCTGGCTGATTTGCAAAAGGTAAGAGATATCATCGCAAAACTTAAAAATCTCGAAATCGATCGGGAGGATTTTCTTCCGGAAGGAGAAGTAGAGCTGTCCAAGTTCGGGCTGGATAATCCGGCATATATGGTTACAGTTACTGAACGGGGACATGATCAATCGGTCATTTTCGGATACTCACTTGATAACAAAGTGTATGCTAAGCGTGTAGATGAGAAAAGTATTTTTTTGCTAAAGGATAATATTCTTGCTGAAATCAAAAAGAAACCAAACGATCTGAGAGATAGGGTTTTAGTGAGGTTTGATTCTTACGGTTCGTATGGAGTGAACAAGCTGGAATTTAAAACAAAAAAAGATACGATATCCATCGAAAAATCACTGGAGCTTGACTGGGTTATCAGAAAACCAATTGATATTTATGCGGATCAGGACAGTGCCAGGAATTTTATTGAGAAAATTAAAACTCTTGAAATAGTAGACTTTGTTTCTGACAAACCGGAAGATTTATCAGTATATGGGTTAAAAGATCCTGTATTTGAGGTTTCCGTGATAAAAGAAGAAAATAAAGAATTGTCAAGATTTTATGTGGGAAATAAATTGCCCGAAGGTAATAAATGTTATGTAAAGCGGGTAGATGAAGATCCGGTATATACCGTTTCAACGGTTGAATTTTATGACAAGCTTGAAAATGCGCTGATTGCTTTCAGAGACAGATTGGTCTGCGATTTTGATAAAGAATTGGTTAAGAAGATTGTAATTGAAAAAACAGACCGCACTTTTTTATGTGAAAAAACGAATAAAACAGACGAAGAAGGTAATGCTATTTGGGAACTAAGCAAACCGATTCAGGCGCGTGCTGATGCAGACAAGGTGAATCAAATCGTATGGGATCTCTCTTTCTTAAAAGCGGAAAATTATGTTGCGGAAAACCCCTCGGATCTTAGTGTTTTCGGTTTGGATAATCCAAGAATGAAAATTCACGTGACATACGAAAAAATTATTAATCAAAAATCTGAAAAACAAAATATAGCAACTGATGCGAAAGACACTATTAACAAAATCATTGAGACAAAAACATTGTTGATAGGGAATACTGTTGGGGGGGGAGATATGGACAATTCATATGCTATGATTGACGGAGTTAATTTGGTATTTGAGTTGTCCTGGCCAAAAATAAGGGATTTTAATGCCGAGTTAGCCCCGACAAAGATTTTAGATTTTGAAAGGATGGATGTGAGAAAACTTACCCTCGTCTATCCTGACAGGGAAATACAGATAGAAAAGGCGGATAATTTTTGGACGTTAAAAAATTACGATGTAAAAGACTTTCAAAGCCGGGAAGTGGAATATTATGTCCATAACCTTGAAAGACTGACGGGTGAATATATAGAACAGTACAAAGCAACAAATCTGACACAGTTTGCATTAGATGAACCGCAACTGTCTATTATCATTGGCTTGGGTGAACGTGATGAAGTCCTTTATATCGGAAAAAAGAAGGATGAAAATAACTATTATGCAAAGAGTAAAAATTCCGAATGTATCTACGTTATCGGTAAAGATAAGGTAGCGAAGCTTATGAGAAAAGAAGATGATTTTACCATGCAGGCAGTCGAAAGGAATTTAAAGGAAGCAATAGATGTGTTGAATACAACAAAAGACCAGATTCCCGGTGAATACGGCGGAGGAGGTATGCACGGCAAGCCACCGGGCAGCAGCCCACACGGCAGTTTTCACTGAGTAACATAAAAAATGGTTTTTAATTTATAAGAAGATATTCGGATGAAGCATCAATTGTTTTCTCTTTTCAATTTTATTGTCTTCATATGTGCAAATGCCGCATTATTGTCAAATAATGCGGCATTTGCTTTAAATGAGCATTCTAACCGCAGGACGCCTGTGGTCGTTGCCGTGGAAAAGACAAGCGCTGCAGTTGCTAATATCAGCACGGAAAGATTTATTAAACAACGGTACGGAGATCCTTTTTTTGGGTTCAGGAGCGAATTATTTGAACAATTTTTTAATGATTATTTTAATAAGAATCAACGGAAGGTAGTAGAAAAGCCTTTGGGTTCAGGGGTAATTATTGATGAGGACGGTTATATCGTAACAAACGAACATGTTGTAAGCCGGGCTTCAAAGCTTAATGTAAGGCTGGCAGATGGCAAAAACTACGAGGCTACTATGATTAGTTCTGATCCTGTGACCGATCTTGCCGTGTTAAAAATAGAATCAGAAAGCCCGCTTCCTTATGTTAAAATGGGCACGTCAAAGGACCTTATGATCGGCGAAACGGTGATTGCCCTGGGTAACCCGTTTGGTCTGGAAAATTCGGTAACTATCGGTGTTCTAAGCGCAAAGAACCGTACTTTTACTTTTAGCGGGGAATATGGCAACCTCGAATATAACGGGCTTATTCAAACAGACGCCTTGATAAACCCGGGAAACAGCGGAGGGCCTTTGATTAATATTGACGGAGAACTTATCGGGATAAACACGGCAATCGTAAATCATGCGCAGGGTATAGGGTTTGCCATTCCTGTGGATAAGGTTCGTGAAACACTTGTCAAACTATTTAACTTCAGGGAGATTAATAAAATATGGTTTGGCGCACAAGTAGAGGAGCAGGGCTATGTTTCAAATGGTATACTGGTCACTTCCGTTGAAAAGGAAAGTCCGGCACATAAGGCAAAAATAAAAACCGGAGATTGTATTATAAAGATTGATTCGAAAAGAATCTTTGATGTGCTTGATTTTGAAAAATATATTCTGAAAAAGGATGCAGGTGATAAATTAATTATTACCATTAATCGCAATGGTCAGGAAATGGAGTTGTCGGTTAGCCTTGAAAAGGCTCCAATGCCTTCGGCGGAAAAGCTTGCCTTGGAGAAACTTGGGCTTTACGTCCAGGACCTAACCCCGCAGCTTGCGCAACAATTGAATTTATGGTGGGTTAAGGGTGGGGTGCTAATCTCTGAAGTCCAAAAGAAAAGTCCTGCGGAGAATGTTGGAATTAAGGCAGGCCATGTACTTGTATATGTAGGGCAGTATCGGGTGAATAACATTGAAGAATTTGGAGCATTGCTTAACCTGATGAAAAAGGGAGAACTGTGGGACGTTGGTATCGTCTGGTCTGATATTTATGGCGAGCATCAGGGATACACACGGTTAAAAGTTCGCTAACGTGAGTTTATTACGAAAATGGAAATAATGTCGCCTAAGCAATTTTATGACAGTATGTTGTGTAAGTTGTCAACTGTATACACCGAGTCCTTGAATGTTGGACTTTTATTGTGTGTCCTCAATTTTTAACGCCTCCATCGAGTGCCTTTTAATATCCAGCCAACAACTCTTCCATACGGCTTTTTACTCTTTCCGGAACTGTGCAAAAAACAGCCGTATCTGCAATGATTTCCTGATAGGTACGGTGGAACAAGGGTATCATATCCTCCCGATTCAGAGATTGCCACCGGTCATTTTTGCTTGTTGGCATACAGACTCTTCATATTGCATCCGATAATAAAGTTAATCCCCATGAAAATTTTAATCATAGAAGATGAAAAAAAAATTGCAAAGTATTTAAAACAAGGCCTTGAGGAAAATTCCTATACTGTTGATATAGCGCATAATGGTATTGATGGCTTACATTTGGCGACACATGAGAATTATGACCTCATAGTAGTAGATATAATGCTTCCGGGAATCAATGGAAAGGAAGTACTGAAACAAATAAGAAACACCGGAATTCACACTCCGGCAATATTTCTCACGGCAATAGATTCCGTAAACGATAAAGTAAACGGTCTGGATATTGGAGCTGACGATTATATAGTCAAGCCTTTTTCTTTTTCCGAGCTGTTAGCACGTATTCGCGCTTGCATGAGGAGAAGAACAGACAATTATGTATCAAATTTAAAAACAGGCAATGTAACACTTGATCCCAAAACCAGAAAAGTATTCCGGGATAAACAAAAGATTGAGTTAACGCCCATTGAATTCTCTATTCTTGAATATTTCATGAGAAACCCAGGACAGATTTTAACCAGAACGATGATTTCTGAGCACATATGGGATTACAATTATGAAAGCTTTAGCAACGTAATTGATGTTCACATTAGCCGTTTAAGAAATAAACTGGAGAAAGATTTTGATAAAGGCATTATACATACGGTGAGAAGGGTCGGCTATGTTCTCGAAGAAAGAGATTAAATTTTTCCGAACAATTGGTTTTAAAATAACACTCTGGTACGCTACTTCAGTATTGCTAATAGTAGTCATTTTAGGAATATACTTATACTATCGTTTATACTATGTACTTAATAAAGAAATGTGTGCAATCCTTTTAGATGAAGGTGAAGATATTTTACAACATTTTACGGAAACGAATTTAAATCTGGATGCCCTGAAAACTGAAATCGAAAAAGAAGTTTCCGGCGGGAAATTTTTTAAAATATCAGCATTGTTATATGATATAGAAAATAATTCAATCATTACATCGGTAAATTCCATTGAGTTCCCTTTAAAAACTTTTGAAAAAGCAATTAACAATGCAAAAAATGGAAATGAAACATTCGATACCGCCAAACCAAAAGATTCAACCGATAGCTTCCTTCTTTTAACAATACCCGTATTCCAGGATAACAGCCCGAAATATATTTTACAGATGGCTACCTCTCTGAAGCCATCATATAAAACATTAAAAAATTTCAGGGATGATATAATAGTGATAATGCCGGGAATTGTTATTATCACTATCATAGGAGGCTGGTTTATCGCCAAAAAAAGCCTTGATCCTGTCGGATATATTACAAACGCAGCCAAAACAATAACGGCATACAATTTACATACAAGACTTAAACCCGCACATACAGGAAGTGAGTTAGAAGAATTGACGGATACAATTAATCTTATGTTAGACCGTCTTGAAGATGCCTTCCGAAAAATTATTCAATTTACCTCTGATGTTTCCCATGAATTAAGAACGCCGCTTGCTGCTCTAAAAGCCGGAATAGAAGTAATGCTTGCAAAACAAAGAACCCCGGAAGAATATTGCGAACTGCTGGAAAATAATTTAATTGAGCATGAAAAAATAATTAACATGATAAATGATTTACTGGTTTTGCTGAAAACAGACGCGGCAAAACAAGAGTTCTATGATGTTGATCTTAAAAAAATGCTGTGTGAACTTTACACAGCGTTTCAAGTAATTACAGAAACTAAAAAAATAGACTGCACAATAAGTAAGATGGAAAATATTACAATAGATGGAGATCAAAAATTACTCTATCGTTTGTTTTCCAATCTTTTGGATAATGCGATTAAATATACTTCCCCGGGAGGCAATATTTGCATTTCTCTGAAAGATTTGGAAAATGAAGTTATTGTTTCAATCAGGGACTCCGGAATAGGGATTTCCGAAAATGACCATAACAAGATTTTTGACAGGTTTTTTCGTGTAGATGCTTCAAGGTCAAGGGATACCGGAGGGGTAGGCCTGGGATTAAGTATTTGCAAAAACATAGCAGACCTTCATAAAGGAAAAATAGAAGTAAAAAGCACAATAGGAAAAGGCAGCGCTTTTTTAGTTACCCTTCCAAAAAGTCATTTCAATCGCTAACCTGTTTTTTAGTTACACGTATCTTAAGCGGTACCAACGCTTCCCTTGATTGATGTATCAATTGCCTTACACATTAAGCTTTCTTCATGTCTTCTTCATCAACCCTTAATGTTTGCCTGATATAAGAGTTGTCATTTATTGTGACATATTCTTTTAAACGAGTAATCAAAGGAAAAGATGGAAAAGCAATATACCCCTGTCTTAAAAGATGAATTTGGTCTCGCTTTATCCGGGAAACATTTCAAACGTTCAAGTTTTCTGCGCTGCCTGAAACTCAGTATTCGCCGTATCTTTTTACTGGCTCTTGCACGTATGATGCATGTTGGCGTTGAACCTTTGCCCAACCTGTATGCAATGAAGAAGATACTGCTTGTTTCCGTAAACCAACGTTTAGGGAATACTATCCTGGTTACCCCCGCTGTATCAGCGCTTATTAAAGCCCTGCCAAATGTGCAATTCTGTTTTGTTGGGGGGAGGCATGCAAAATCCATACTGGAGGGATATGCCATAAAACAAATTCATACTATCAAACGAATAGACACTGTGCTTCCGCATCGATTATGGCGTCTTATTACAATACTTCGAAAAGAAAAGTACGATGCAGCCATTCATCTAAGCACGGCGACTAATTCACTGGGCGCCTATATCACATATGCATCCGGAACCAGGCATCGCATCGGGTGTATGCGAAACGATGGCAATATATTGTTTACCTCTGTTTTTAAACATCCACAATCGCGTCACAAGGTAGATCAAATCCGGGAATGTATGCAACAAATAGGGATAGCAGCTTTTGATGAACGCAAAATTATACTCAAACCGGAAGAACAGCTCAGGGCAGAAGATTTCTTCAAATTGCATTTCGGAGATTCATTTAAGAAACCGATTGGCATATTTACCGGCGGCAGACAAAAAAAAGGAAAGGCATGGAATCTGGAAAGTTTTGGTATTATTGCAGAGAATCTGAGAACACGGCATATCCCCATGGTAATATTTATAGGGCCAGAAGAGATGGGAAATGAAAAATGTATACAATCGGTAATAGGATCTGCCTTATACATAAAAAATGCCACATTGCGCGAAGTAGCTGCCTTAGTATCAAAGTGTAAGGTCATAGTAACTCCTGATTCAGGCCCAATGCATCTTGCAGTTGCAGTAGGGACGAAAACTATCGCTCTTTTTTCCAAACCAAACTTTGACAGATGGGGGCCAAGAGAGCCTTATGGGAAAGTAATATTTGATAAAAGCAAAACAAACACAAAAGAGATACTAAATGTACTGCTTGAATACTATGCATAAGGAATAATCAAGAGGCTTACGATTTTGCAACACCTTACTCTTTTGAAAAAATTTGCAGTGCATATGATAGTACAGTATACATAGTAAAATGTTTGCTTCCTTAAAATAATTCTTATCCGCAGATTTCGCAGACTTCGTCGTGAGTCGAACGATTAGCGCAGATAAAAAACCGCTTTAATCTTCTCCTGATCTGTACTACTATCCATCAATTTCTTGTTTTTTATGCGTGTTTTTCATGCCGCCATTTCCGTAAGTGCTTTAATATCAAGGGCTGAAGCGGTCATCAGTGAACAAGAGAACTTCTGGCCTTTCTCCGTCAA
>NZ_CAADGZ010000041.1:0-26092 GCF_900696675.1 uncultured Candidatus Kuenenia sp.
TTGACGGAGAAAGGCCAGAAGTTCTCTTGTTCACTGATGACCGCTTCAGCCCTTGATATTAAAGCACTTACGGAAATGGCGGCATGAAAAACACGCATAAAAAACAAGAAATTGATGGATAGTAGTACGGATCAATATTATCAACCTCTTTAACCGAGTTTCTCAGAGTTCATCTGTAGTTATTTATAAGAGGTTATAAAGAAATTTTTATCAGTGTTCATCTGGTGGCAAAAATAATTACAAAGAATACTTAAAAAGATGCGGACTGAATTTTGTATTCTATATTCAAGATCTGACCACAAATACTTCGTGACCCCAAATACTTCGGAAGGAGGAAATATGAGAAAACAAAGAATTGAGTATGATTCGCCTGTAGACGCTCTTGTAGCTATAGCCAAGCATCTCAGCATTTTTGAAAATCGATACCGTATGACATCGGAGGAGTTTTTCGACAAGTTTAGCAAGGGACAGTTGGAAGACTCCGAGGATTTCGTCGAATGGGCGAATGACTATCAACATTATGTTACGATCAGGCTTGAAATAGAGGCACATGTGTAGCATATTGCTTGATTTTCTATCAAGATATCTTAGGGAAGTTGAAGTCGCAGTTCGGCAGGCGGAAGGCGCCTATGTGGAGCGTTACGAAGAGGAGATTGTGGCGGCTAGTCGTGTGAACTTGCGGATACGAGTGCGTTTCCGGAGGGGACATATGCTGGAGTTGAATGAAGCAGTTGTTGGTGAAGCCGGTCGACCCAGGCGCCTTGGCTATCGCTATCATTTTCAGGACGAGCAAAACAAGCTTGTCTTTCGATATGACAACACGCCGCATTTTCCAGGACTTGAGAATTTCCCTCATCACAAGCACATTCCGGACAATGTAGCGGGCGCTGTCGAACCTTCGATTCTTAAGGTTATTGAGGAGGCAAGGCAGTTAGCCCAATGATACAAAAAAGTATTTTGAATAGATTTTCTTATAAATATCTACCTGGTATATTTGATTTTTGGTATTTCATATTTTGGATATTATTTGTCACCGGGGGCATTTGCTTAACATTTAAGATGCGGCCCTCATGTTTTCATGGTATTTTATAGATGGGTGGACATAGAGGTATTTTTTAAAAGGGAATTCTGGCAACAGGCCGTCAAGGCCTGTCCCCAGATTTTCTCATTGACAATACGGATAAATAAGGAGGGATAAACTATGGATACATCTGCGGCCACAACTATGATTAAGATGCTTGAAACTGTGCCGGACCAGCTTCAGGAAACCGTTGTCGAGCATATGCGCGACTACATCGAGTACCTCCTGGATGAGGCTAAATGGAAGAATTCGTTTTCCAGAACCCAGGATAAGCTTATCGGAGCCGCACGTCAGGTCCGCCAGGAGATCGTCGGAGGAAAGAGCAGTCCTCTGGATGTCGAGAAATTATGAAATCAGCGACACTGCCGTCTTTCTGGGAACATTACGGCAAACTTACGCCGGATATCAGGACAAGGGCAAAGAAGGCATACTGTCTTTGGTCGGAGTACCCCTTCCATCCGTCGTTGCGCTTTAAGTGCATCAATAAGCCGGAGAATATCTGGTAGGTTCGGGTGACGCCTGGAACCGGGCCATAGTCATCATGGACAATGATACCGTTTTTCGGTTGAAATAAGTAAGGTGTCCCCGGAATTACCCATTTCTCAAAAACAAATATGGAACTAATCGAAAAAATTAAATCAAAGAAGTCGCATATTGGTGTTATCGGACTCCGCTAATGTTGGATTGCCACTGGTCGTTGAATTCTGCAAGGCCGGGTTTCAGGTTACCGGCTTCGACATTGGTCCTGAAAAGGTAAAATTGTTGAGCCAGGGCAAAAGCTACATAAAACATATTGATAGTTTCCGGATCACGGACACCGGATTCTACTTGTGCATTCCCGATTCTTTGCAAAAAAAGCAATCAGTAGGGATTAATAGTAACGTAAAGACAGGTTTCAAACCTGTCTTTACCGCTTGAAAATGAAAGAAACAACCCTTCAGCCGACATGCAGGTGCGAATATCTGCAAAAAAGGTAACACTTTAGTTTTTTGAAAAATTCTAACAGTAGCGATGTTTGCCGCATGGTGTAGGGGTGAAGCATTTGCTGTAAATTGTCATAAATGTGTTCATATCCAAACTGGCAAATGCCTCGCCCTTACTTTTTCAAAAAACTAAAGTGTTACCAAAAAAGGCGCCTCAGGAGTTCTGAAATACTCTTTTTAAATCCGTTCGCAAGTTTATCAAAAATGGGAAGTGTCCCCAATTCGTGCGCAAATATTGCACCATAACACAATAGAAAAAAGGGCATTCGTTTATCGTGTGCTTCATCCTTGTCAATATAATCCCCCAAATCACAATGCTTTCAAGCCGCGTTTGATTTTCTGCAAACTTTGCAAAGAAAAACAAATATAAAAAAGGCCTATCCTTTTGTTATTTGCCCAATCTACCATACTCTGAAACCCCTATTATTCCTAACGTATCGTTAGATAACCAATTACAATAAATCTGAAATTATTAAACCATATTGGTATATCAATTGATTATTCATGGGTTTTGTAAGTTTCTCTTCGTGCCCTTTGTGTCCTGTATTCTTTGTACTACTGTACATCAACTTGCCGATTGCTGATTGCCGATTGCTGACTGCTGACTGCTGACTGCTGACCTCTGACTTCCGACTGCCAGATTTATGCTGTATCCGTTAACTGGCTACATAAATTATTCATGTAACTGAGAGGGACGAAGTCCCTGTAAATTAGGCCTTCGGCGACTTTTTCACCACGAAGACACAAAGCCACAAAGAAAAACCTTGGCGTCTTAGTGGCAACTTCGAATTTCCTATACATTACTGGTATATCATCAGAATAATACTGTTTTGGATTTCGGGAATTTGATCTTTGAAATTATTTGAAATTTGGTAACACTTTAGTCTTTTGAAAAAGTAAAAACGCTGGTTCCTAAGCCGGAGTTTGAGAACGAGTGCGATTGCTCAAACTGTCCCCCGCTGGCGGGGGTGTAGGGGGTGGAATTGAGGGGCAGGAATGCAGAATGACTGCTGAGTAGCATGATTTTACTTTGATGGTTTTTCAAAAGACTAAAGTGTTACGAAATTTGTTATTTGTCGTTTGGAATTTCTTAATTAGTTGCTATTTGAGTTTTGGTATTTAACATTTTGGAACTATACTCAAGGGGTTCACAAAATATGATTCCGGAAATGCTATAACTATTTATGTCAACAAAAGTTAAATCCAACCATAGAAATCCCTATTTATGAACTCTTACAGTATAATCGAAAAAATTAAATCAAAAAAGGCACATATTGGCGTTATCGGACTCGGTTACGTGGGACTTCCTCTGGTCATTGAATTCTGCAAGGCTGGGTTTCAGGTGACAGGCTTCGACATTGATCCTGAAAAGGTAAAATTACTAAGCCATGGCAAAAGCTATATCAAACACATTGATAGTTCACGTATCACGGACGCCGGATCGCGTTTCACCCCCACTACGGATTTTTCGAAGTTGTCGGACATGGACTGTATCCTTATCTGCGTCCCGACACCTCTGAACAAATACCGGGAACCTGATATGTCATATGTCTTTAACACGACAAAGACCATTGCCGGAAATCTTCGCAAGGGACAGCTTATTGTCCTTGAATCCACTACGTATCCAGGCACTACGGATGAGGACATGAGACCCATACTTGAGGAGTCTGGGTTAAAAGCTGGCGAGGATTTTTATCTTGCATTTTCACCGGAGTGGGAAGATCCGAATAATAAGGGTTTTTCAACAAGGACAATCCCTAAAGTGGTGGGCGGTTATACGAATAATTGTCTTACCGTTGCGCAAGCCCTTTATGATTCGGTAGTGGCAAAGACCGTCCCTGTTTCCTCAACAAGAGTTGCAGAGGCCACAAAACTCCTTGAGAATATTTACAGATCCGTGAACATAGCGCTGGTGAACGAACTGAAGATGCTTTTTGACAGGATGGGGATTGATGTGTGGGAGGTCATAGAGGCGGCGAAGACAAAACCCTTTGGATTTCAGGCATTTTATCCAGGTCCTGGTCTTGGGGGACATTGCATACCTATCGACCCCTTTTATTTGACCTGGAAGGCGAGGGAATACGAGTTTTCCACCCGGTTTATCGAGCTTGCGGGAGAAATAAATACCAACATGCCTTATTATGTGGTTCAAAAGATTGTTGAGGCGCTTAATGAGAAAGGGAAAAGCATTAAGGGAGCAAAAATTTTAATCCTGGGGCTTTCATATAAAAAGGATATAGACGATACCCGTGAATCTCCCTCGCTGAAAATCATGGAGCTTCTTGGGGAGAAAGATGCCCATGTTGACTACAACGACCCGTATATACCGGTTCTCCCGAAAATGAGGAAATACTCATTTAACAATCGTTCAGTTCCTTTACATGCAGAGACGCTTGCGAAATATGATGCGGTTGTTATCGCAACAGAGCATTCTGATTACGACCCTGAGTTTATTCTAAAAAATTCACAGCTTATCGTTGATACGAGAAATTTAATTAAGAATCATACGAATCATTCTGATAAGGTTAAAAGGGCATAAGACAGCAAACTAATGAATAATAGAAATATAGAAATATTGTAACACTTTAATTTTTTGAAAAATTCCAATAATCGCAGTGTAGGGGCGAAGCATTTGCTGTAAATTGTCATAAATGCGTTCATACCCAAACGGGCAAATGTTTCGTCCCTGCTTTTTCAAAAAACTAAAGTGTTACAAAAAATTGGAAAACCATTGTAGAAATCGATGGATCAAATCAGATCTGTCGTAAAGAAAGAATTATACGTTTTTTACAATATTATTTATGAGATAGTTAAAGTCCATTATGAAAAGGAAATAAACAAAAAGATATGAAACGCGCCCTTATTACCGGAATCACTGGCCAGGATGGATCGTACCTTACTGAATTCCTTCTGTCAAAAGGTTATGAAGTCCATGGTCTCATTCGCAGGGCAAGTACCTTCAACACGGGGAGGATCGACCACCTCTATATAGATCCACACATTTCCGGTGTAAGATTATTTCTCCATTATGGTGATTTATCTGATGCAGGACAACTTGCCGGTCTTATTTACAACATCCAGCCAGAGGAGATATACCATCTGGGGGCACAGAGCCATGTAAGGGTGAGTTTCGATATGCCGGAATATACCGGAGATGTGTCAGCATTAGGGACAACACGGCTTCTTGAGGCAATCAGGAGGAGCGGAATAAAAACAAAGTTCTATCAGGCGTCTTCTTCAGAAATGTTTGGCGCCACGCCACCGCCACAGAATGAGAAATCGTTGTTTTACCCAAGAAGCCCCTATGCGGCTGCAAAGGTCTATGCATACTGGATGGCGGTAAATTATCGTGAGGGGTACAACTTGTTTGCCTGCAATGGGATACTTTTCAACCATGAATCACCGAGAAGAGGAGAGACCTTTGTAACCAAAAAAATAACCAGGGCAGTTGCCAATATCCTTGCCGGAAACCAGAAAAAACTCTATCTGGGAAATCTGAATGCAAAAAGGGATTGGGGATTTGCCCCTGAGTATGTGGAAATGATGTGGCTAATGCTCCAGCAGGATTCGCCAGACGATTATGTCGTTGGCACAGGCGATAGTTATTCAGTGCGGGAGTTTGTAGGAAATGCCTTCCACTATGCCGGCGTTGAACTAGAATGGCAAGACAAGGGCGTAAATGAAAAAGGTATAATCAGGGCCTCAGCCTCAAACTTATCTATCGGAGATGTAGTTATAGAAATAGATCCAAAATATTTCAGGCCGACAGAGGTCGAACACCTGAAAGCAGATATTACGAAAGCAAGGACAAACCTTGGTTGGGAACCGAGAACAACGTTCGATGAACTTGTCAAGATAATGGTAGATTACGACATGAAGGTTTTGGGATTAGAACCGCATGGTGAAGGAATGAAGGTGTCAAGGGACAAAGGCTTTAGCTATACAAACCACGATTTTTCTTTGTATGAGAAAATTAAAGAAGGGTGTTAGTTTAATTATTTTGAAAATACAGGTGTTGAAAATAAAGATCAAAACGGCGAAAATTATGATATCCCCCTCTGGAAAGAGGGGTAAGGGGTGTGTAACTCCTCTCCGGAAAGAGATGGGTAATTTTGGTTACGGCTTTGCTACAACATGAACGAGAACACAGACATAGAATATGACCTTATAATAGAGCCCGGGCGGGGCGTAAAGCATTATTGGCTGGACATCTGGAAATATCGCGAACTCTTCGCCTTCCTTGCATGGCGTGATGTGCTGGTGAGATATAAGCAGACAGTCATAGGAATCGCCTGGAGCATCATCAGGCCTTTCTTAACGATGATCGTATTTACCGTCATATTCGGGAAATTGGCCAAATTCCCATCAGAAGGCGCCCCTTATGCCATTATGGTTTACGCAGCAATGTTACCCTGGCAATTATTTGCAAACTCTTTATCGGAAAGTAGCAGTTCTCTTATCGGTAACGCAAATTTGATCTCCAAGGTCTATTTCCCCAGGCTCATTATTCCGGCAAGCGCCGTTATTGTGAGCCTCGTGGATTTTTTAATTTCATTTTCAATCTTATTTGTCCTGATGATATGGTATCAATTTATCCCTGATTGGAGGATGGTAACCATCCCGCTGTTCTTATCACTTGCGCTGCTGGTTGCGCTTGGTTGCGGCCTCTGGATTTCTGCCTTGAATGTAAAGTACAGGGATTTCCGGTATGTCATTCCCTTTTTTGTACAATTTGGCCTGTATATCTCACCGGTTGGCTTTAGCAGTGCCCTCATTCCCGAAAAGTGGAAATTGGTTTATTCCATTAATCCGATGGTAGGAGTTATAGATGGATTCAGGTGGGCTATCTTAGGAACGGGTGTAAAGTTTTATTGGCCGGGTTTTATTTTGTCACTTGCGCTGACTGCAATTATAGTAATTTCCGGTTTCTGGTATTTCAGGAAGACCGAAAAAACCTTTGCGGATGTGATATAGCAAAGCGCATGGCGCGGGGGCGCAAAGAGCATAAAGAGAGATTGCATTCTTTATCAATAATACCTGAGGTTATCGTATCATGAAAACATTCATCCTTGCCGGTGGCGGAGGGGAAAGGCTTTGGCCTTTATCCAGAAATAATTTCCCGAAACAATTTTTAAAATTGAACGGGAGTATGTCCCTTTTACAGCAAACCGTTGACCGGCTTCTGGGCGCTGTTTCCCCGGAGGACACTATTGTCATAACAAACAAGAACTACCAATTTCATGTTTCTTCGGCGCTGAATTCTCTGCCAGGTATGAATGGCTCTGTTTCCGGCGCACACACGATACTTGAGCCTTTGAGCAGGAATACAGCGCCCGCAATAGCGCTCGGAGTGAAATACTGTAAAGAAATACTTAAGTGCACGGAGGATGAAATAATATTTTTATCCCCCTCCGATCACATCATAAAACCGACGGAAGCATTTGCAGAACGGGTGAGGCATGCAGAAGAGATTGCCCAAAAAGGTTATATTGTAACCTTTGGTATAAAACCGGATAAGCCCGAGACTGGTTATGGGTACTTGAAGTTTAGTGATCATTCTTCAATGGATGGTGTCCAAAAATTCTTTAAAGTAGAAAAATTCATGGAAAAACCTGACGTAGATACTGCAAAGCAATATATCCATGAGGGCAACTATTATTGGAATTCAGGCATGTTCGCCTTTAGTATACAAACAATAATGGAAGAACTTCAGAGGTATGCACCAGAAATAACTGAAATGTACAATCTGAGTTATGACGAAATGCTCCTGCAATTTCAACACATGCCCAATATCTCTATCGATTATGCTGTTATGGAAAAATCGGACAAGGTCGTAGCATTGCCATTTGATTTATACTGGAACGACGTCGGTTCGTGGGATTCTTTATTTGATATTCTTGATAAGGATGCGAATGGCAACGTCCTCCAGGGGGATGTTATGGCAATAGACACAAAAGACTCCTTTCTCCTGGGTAAAAAAAGACTCATTACCACCGTAGGCCTTGAGAACTGCCTTGTGGTCGAAACGGACGACGCCATACTGATAGCAAAAAAGGGAGAGGCGCAAAAGGTAAAAGACATCGTAAAGAAACTCAATGAAAATTCAAGACCGGAGGCCGTTGAACATGTTACTACATACAGACCCTGGGGAAACTATACCGTGCTTGAAAACGGCCCGCGGTATAAAATAAAGCGGATCGTTGTAAACCCGAATGAAAAGCTCAGCCTGCAAATGCATTATCACCGGTCAGAGCACTGGGTGGTTGTAAAAGGAAGTGCAAAGGTGACTACCGGTGATAAGGAGAGTTTTATCCATGAAAACGAATCGGCATATATACCGAAATCAACGATGCACCGGCTTGAAAACCCCGGCAAAATACCCCTTGAAATAATTGAAGTGCAGAATGGTGAATATCTTGGGGAAGACGACATTGTCAGGTGTGACGATGCCTATGGAAGAACCGGGGAAACCGGCAATCCTGCGTGCCCGTCGTGAAATAGTGAAAGGGGAAAAGTGAAAAGTGAAAGGGGAATGTAATAATAAGAGAATAGGAAGAAATGGAGGATAATCATGGATTACAGACCTCATAGAAAGTTAGATGTTTGGAAGAAATCAATGGAATTTGTAAGAGATATTTATCAAACAACGGAACAATTTCCAAAGACGGAAATATATGGTCTTATATCACAGATGAGAAGGGCGTCTATATCAATTCCAAGCAACCTGGCTGAAGGGGCAGCGCGAAAAGGCAGCAAAGAGTTTAAGCAGTTTATAAATATTGCACAGGGGTCCATTAGCGAATTGGACACTCAGGTAGAATTGGCAAGAATGTTAAATTATATCGAAGAAAAAGCGTATAAGGATATGATTGAAAAACTTAACATAATTTCGAAAATGCTTTTTGGCCTTTCACGAAGTTTGAGCGATAAGTAATGAAAATAAAACCTATTACCTTTCACCTTTTACTTTTCACTTTTCACTTTTCACAACTATGAATGTAATTAAAGTCGAAAATCTTTCAAAAAAATACACCATCCGCCACCAGCAGCGCGAGTCATACACTGCCTTGCGTGACGTTATGGCACATGGTGCGAAAAGATTAGGCGCAAAACTCCTTTCACCTTTCACCTCTCACCTTTCACCCTCTGCTCTCCGCCCTCCGCCCTCTGCCCACGCTTCATCCCATGAACTTTCGGCTATGAGCCATGAGCCACGAGCTACCAGCTCAAAGGAGGACTTCTGGGCGCTCAAAGACGTCTCCTTCGAGGTCAAGCAGGGCGAGGTTATTGGCATAATTGGACGTAACGGCGCCGGTAAATCTACGTTATTAAAGATATTAAGCAGAATTACAGAACCAACCACGGGTAGCGTTAAAATCAAGGGCAGAGTAGCAAGTCTGCTTGAGGTGGGGACGGGTTTCCACCCGGAGTTAACGGGCAGAGAAAACGTCTATCTCAATGGCGCCATTCTCGGCATGACAAAGGCAGAGATTAAAAAGAAGTTTGATGAGATTGTGGCATTTGCAGAAATTGAAAAATTCCTTGATACGCCAGTGAAGCGTTACTCAAGCGGGATGTATGTGCGGCTTGCTTTTGCAGTAGCGGCGCATCTTGAGCCGGAGATACTGATTGTAGATGAAGTTTTAGCGGTTGGGGATGCGCAGTTTCAAAAAAAGTGTTTGGGGAAGATGGGTGAAGTGGCAAAAGAAGGAAGAACCGTTATATTCGTAAGTCATAATATGCCTTCGGTTCAGAATCTTTGTAGCAGGGTCTTGTTAATGCAAAAAGGTTTACTTATATTGAGCAACAATCCTGATACAGTTATTTCAAATTATTTATCTAGTGGAGTGAATATTGAGTCTTCTGAAGTAGACCTGAATTTGCACCCTGGACGATCACGATCTAAAGAACCCGCATTGAAACAAGCATGGTGCTTAAATAAAGATAACACCAAATTCAATAAGATAATGATGGGAGAAAGTCTAAGGATATGTTTTCGATTTCGAAGTAGTCGTGCAATAAAATGCCCTTACTTTGGTTTCGGAATTGAAGATGGAAATGGTCGTCGTATTTTCTCCTTAAATAATTTAATGTCGCCAATAGAAAATAATTCTTTAAAACCAATCGATTCTGGTGTTGCTTGTCTTGAAATACCCTGTGTTCCCTTACTGCCAGGTACATACTTTGTTAGTTTGTCTTTGGTAGAAGACAACAATACGTGGGTGGATTTTGTTGAACGTGCAATTGCGTTTCAGGTTCAACCTGCCGATGTATATGGGTCAGGAAATATTCCACATAGCACGCATGGAGTTGTTTATGTTAACGGGCATATAAATTTTAATCCTGAAAATTTTACTATTAAGGGTTCATATACTAATTAGTTGGCAAAATATTGTGTATATTTTTTAAGGAAATTTTCTTGCAGATCAAATTTTATATGCTTTTCTTTTAATGACTATGATTTTATTATGGACTACTTCTAGTTCATTGGTATGGAAATGATGGTCACTATGATTCAAAGTTCCTTATGTCCTTTTTCAATAGTGTAATTAATCGTTAATTTCCTTCGCTCTTCAACTAATTGATAGAAAACTAAAAATAAAAGGTTTTATAATCAAACAAGAACAATCAAAAGGATGGCAAAAAAGTTAATTGATTTAGAGTTTGTATCATGTGACTTATGTGGTTCAGAACGCTTTGTTGAACGTTACAAGAAACCAGATACATGGCTATGGCAACACGACTACGAATTCTCAGTGGTTGAATGTATGAATTGCGGTTTAGTATTTCTTGATCCAAGACCAACAAATGAATCAATGTCTCAGTTCTATCCGCATGATTATCACGAGAATAGAGATAGTAAAATTCATCATGAACGTTATAAAAACCAGTACAGTTATCTTGGTAATATAAATAATCATGGGAAAATGCTTGATATTGGCTGCGCTAGAGGGGATTGGCTAAATTTCTTTTATGACAAACATCCCTACTGGGAATTATATGGTTGTGATACTTTTTCTAAAAAGGTTAATTATGAAAATATAACCTTCACGAATGCTCCTTTGCCTTCTTGTAATTATAAATCAAATTATTTTGACATGATTACAGCATGGGCTGTCTTTGAACATCTGTATGAACCTATAGTCTATTTTACTGAAGTTAATAGAATACTAAAAAGAGGGGGTTCTTTTATATTCTTAGTTACCAATTCAGAAAGTCTTTATGGAAAATATTCGGATGTTGAAGATATTCCAAGGCACACATATTATTTCTCTGAAAAAACGCTTTTGAAGTATGCTGGAATTGTTGGAATGAATGTAGAAGAAGTTGTTTATTCAAACGAAATATTTGATGGACGAGGATATAAAAACATAGAAATGCTATTCAGGAGAATGTTAGGTATTAGTTACTTAGCTATAAAAAATAAACGTATAAATCGCTTACAGTCTTTAACGATTAAGTTAGCCCATTTCTTTGACAAATTATTAAATAAAATAAATTTAGAAAAAAATAAACCCACAGGCATAATGATATGTCATTGGAAAAAAACCTAGATTTAGAGATAAATGAACTTGAGAAAAGCACTACAAAAGATATTTAAAATAATAGCACTACGAAAAATTAGAAATAGTAAATACAATCAAATAGTTACTCATCTTACGGAGGACGAGAAATTAGTGCTCTACAACCTCAGTAAAAAGTTAGAGAACGGAATGGTAATGGTGGAAGTTGGTTCTTATCTTGGCGCAAGTGCGTGCTTTTTAGCCTGGGGTTGTAGTAAAAAAACTAATATTTTCTACTGCATTGATACTTGGGAAAACGACTCAATGACAGAAGGGAAACGAGATACGTATAATGAATTTATATTTAACACGAAGGACTTTAAGGATTTGATTAAGCCATTACGCGGCAATTCTGTTGATGTTGCAAAGACCTTTCAAGGGGAAATTAATCTACTTTTTATTGATGGCGATCATTCTTACGAAAGCTGTTTGCAAGATTGGGTCTCATGGGAACCATTCTTGGATCGTAATGCCATAGTAGTTTTCCACGACATTGGCTGGGCTGAAGGAGTCCAAAGAGTTGTTCAGGAAAAAATCGTCCCAATAGCCAAAAAAGAAAAACAGCTTCCAAATTTATATTGGGCGTGGATTTAAGAGTGTTTTTATCCGTTATTATTCCAACCCGAAATCGTGCTGATTATTTGGAAGATGCCTTAGAAAGCATCTTAGTGCAAACTCTAAAACCAGAATTTTATGAAGTTATTGTTATCGACAACGGCTCTGTGGATAATACAAGGGGAATTGTTGACAAATTGAACCTACAGCATGAAAATCGAATCAAGTATATATTTGAAGAAGAACCCGGGCTTCATGTTGGGCGTCACCGTGGAGCCAAAGAGGCAAAGGGGGAAATTTTAGTTTACGCTGATGATGATATAATTGCCTCTCAGGAATGGTTAAGTGCGATTCAAAATGCATTTAAGGATCCAGAAGTTGTATTAGTGGGAGGTAAAATCCTTCCCAAATGGGAAGGTCAGATACCTGAATGGATTAATCTTTTTAAGAGTAAAGTTGAGTGGGGTTGGACCATTGGGTATTTGAGCCTTTTGGATTTTGGCGATGAAACCAAAATTATTTCTCCTGGCTACGTCTATGGTTGTAACTATTCAATTCGTAAAACTGTTTTATTTGAATGTGGGGGATTTCACCCAGACGGTATGCCGCAGGAATTAATCCAGTACAGAGGAGATGGAGAGACCGCCTTGTCCAGGGTAATTAAGGGAAGGGGATATAAATCTCTATATGAGCCCAAGGCATCTGTCTTTCACTGGGTTCCATCTGAAAGGTTGTCGGTTGACTATTTTTGCCGCAGGGCATTTAATCAGGGCATATCGGACTCGTACACTGAAATACGAGCCAAATATGGATTGTCCAATATATTCTCGCAACCGTCTAATCAAACACCTTTTCCAATTTGGAAGAATATTAAAAAGATGATCAGATTTTTCTTGTTTTGGAAAAGCAATAAAGCTTCACATAAACATCCTATAGTCAGGCGAGTAAACAAGGCATATGCAGAGGGGAAATCCTTTCACAGGAAGAAAGCAGAACAAGATCCTGAACTTTTGAAATACATTTTAAAAGAAAACTATTTTTTATGAATACATTGAAAAAATTGATAAAAAGCAAAACAAAATCCTTTTTTGAATCTCGCATCAAAACGTTAGTTGAATCTATCGTTGAGAAGAAACTGGATCATGAACTTCAAGTTCGCTCTCAGCTTCAGGATTTTTATCATGCCACAGAAAATGAAAAAGCCTCTTATTGGGAACAACAATTTGATCCGAAAGAATTTTGTGAGCGTTTTAAAAAATCTGGTATTGAAATAGAAGAAATAGAAATTGATATAGGGGATTTCGAGCAGTGGATGGGAAAATATCCTTCTATAGTAGATACCTATAAAGGATTGGTGATGTTAGAATTGAAAAGGTTTTAGAACACTATCTTACCTTAAAGCACCTTGATGTGAAGCGAGAGGATATTCTAATTGATATTGCAGCGGCAGGAAGTAATCTGGCTAAGGTTTTACGTAAAAAAGGTATGAAGGCTTACAGGCAGGACTTGACCTATCCCGATGGGATAAATGGGTATGATATAGGGGGTGATGCTGGAAACATGCCGCTCGCTGATGCCTTTGCAGATGTCTTAACGTTGCATTGTGCCTTTGAATGCTTTCAAGGAGAAGCGGATGTTAGATTTGCACGTGAAGCAGGTCGTATTTTGCGAGGGGGGGGGAGGGTAGGAATTATCCCTTTATATATCGATACCATAACTTTTGTAAAAACTAGCCCTTGGTGCGATACAAGAAATATTCAAGTGGAACAAGAAGCAAAATTCTTATGGCGGGATGATAAGTATAAAGAACCCTTTAGTCGTCACTATTCTCCCGAAACTTTTAGTTATAAAATTGCATCACAAATGCCGGAATTTGCCATAAAGATTTTATATTTTACCAACTTAAAAGAACTTTCAGAGAATGTCTATCCTGGGCAGAGAATATATTGCCACTTTATGTTTAAAGCACAGAAAAGGTAATGTCGGAAAAATACACACTCAGGCGGGCGGGTTCAGGTTTGTAACCTGAACCCATAGTTTATTTGGCGAATAGTGCTCTATGTATTTAATAGCTAAATCCCCCCTATTAGCAGTCAGTAACAATATAAAACGTGGGGTTCAAGTTGCAAACTTGAACCCGCCAGGAGTAGTACTGTATCAATTTAGTGTTTTGAAAATTTAAGCCCTATTAAGGGCGTACTGTTTGTAGCAATTAATCGTTAAGATACGATTAGCTCCGTAGGAGCGACCTGGATATGATTGATATGCAAACAGGCCTGTCTGTCGGCAGACAGGTCGCTCCTAACGGAGCTAATATCTGTTATGGCATCCTATCTTGCTACAAACATGAGAAAAGTATAGGAAGATATTTATAGAGGATGATTGTATTGTGAGTATATTTCTTGATACAAACATTCTCATTTACTCTTATGATAGGGTAAGTCAAGAAAAACATAAAATATCGGTAGATTTTAATTTGTGAGAGAAAACATCTATTCTCAAAATGGCTGTTCCGGAAGGAGGAAATATGTGGAAACAAAGAATTGAGTATGATTCGCCTGTAGATGCTCTTATGGCTATAGCTAAGCGTCTCAGCATTTTTGGAACTCGGTACCGTATGACATCGGAGGAGTTTTTCGACAAGTTTAGCAAGGGACAGTTGTAAGACTCCGAGGATTTTGTCGAATGGGCGAATGACTATCAACATTATGTTGCGATCAGGCGTGAAATAGAGGCACATGTATAGCATGTTGCTTGATTTTGCAAAAAATAGAGAGAGGAGGCGGTTCATTTATGAAGTTGCAATTAATTATTGAGGTATGGAAAAAAGGATCCTGGTTTTTAGCACGAGCACCCGAAATGGACTTTATTTCACAGGGGAAAACTCCTGAGGAAGCAAGGAAGAATCTTTTAGAAGTTATAAACATACAATTTGAAGAAATGAAAGATATGGGGACACTTGAGGAATATTTACTTGAGTGTGGGTTTGAAATAAAGGGAGGCGAGTTAACCCCTCAAGGTGAAATTATAGGTTTTGAGAAATCGGTCATATCGGTGCCCTGATGCCGAGAATAAACCCTGTAGATTACAAAACGCTTTTAAAGATATTCCAGATGTTTGGTTGTACATATAAACGTAAAAAAGGCTCACATCACATCCTGACATACCCTGGAGCAAAGCGAGTTGTAGTTATTCCAGAGTATGACGAGATAGACATTGAAATAATCAAAAATAACATGCGAACAGTTGGTATGACAAGGGAACAGTATTTTGAGTTGCTAAAAAAAGCATAAGCCTCATTAAAAATCGGAATAAGGAAACTATTTGGAATTTGTGATTTATCATATAGAGAATGATTATAGAAAAAGCACTTACAGAGCAGATAATTTGAAATTTGGTAACACTTTAGTTTTTTGAAAAAGATTTGCCACACATATATAGTACAGTGTTTGTGGTAAAAGTTTGCTTCCTTATAACACCCCCCCGGCCCCTCTTTTTAGAGGGGATTTAGGGGTGTGTTTTAATACGAAAAAGCTTCTTACTCTATAAAACCCGGAATCCTTGATTTTATTAAGTCTTTTCAAAAAACTAAAGTGTTGTGAAATTTGTTATTTGGTATTTGTTCTTGTCTGTCTCTGTAGTAAGAAAACTATTTGTGTCTTAGCGCCTTAGTGACAAAATAATTAGCCAGAAATTGAAGGGAATGACAATTGAACAATAAAGATGACTACAAGCATCCCTTCAGGGATAATTATCTTGATTTTATTGTTTGACTGAGGAAGAAGATATGAGAGAGGCTATTGATAGGGTCTTTTGCGAAAACAAACTCCTCGCAATAATCATCCGCTCAGATTACAGCAAGGAGGGAATCGAGTTCTTTACCCCAAACGAATTCTCCCAGCAGCTTGCCTATATGAACCGCCCAGCCGGATACAAGATAGCCCCACACGTCCATAATAAAATTCAACGTGAGGTGTTTTATACGCAAGAAGTGCTCTTTATCAAAAGCGGTAAGGTAAAGGTTGATTTCTATACGGATGATCAGGGTTTTCATGATTCGCGTATTCTTGAAACGGGCGATATCATACTCCTTGCTTCCGGTGGACATGGATTCACCATGCTTGAGCCAACTGAAATGATTGAGGTGAAGCAGGGTCCCTATGCGGGAGAGGCAGATAAGACGAGGTTTGAGGGGAAAGGTGAATAGATTGAGATTGAGGAAAAATGTATAAAAACTTTAAGGATATGATAATTGAATATTTTAAATACGGATATGGAAATCTTCAATCCCCATGATAAATTCTTCAAAGAGACTTTTTCTATACGAGAAAATGTAATCGATTTTCTTAAGGGGACATTTCCCCCGGAAATTTTTAAAAAGCTGGATTTATCCACTTTGACACGGGATAATAACTCATATATCGACGAGGAACTTAAGGAACATTTTTCAGATATTGTCTATACCTGTTATTGTAAAGACAAAGAGCTAAAGATAACCCTTTTATTTGAGCATAAGAGTTATTCTGTAACATGCCCGCACCTCCAGTTATTAAAATATCTTTTAAAGATATGGGAAGCGAATATTAAGCAGACAGAAAAACTCATACCAGTAATTCCCGTGATTTTGTATCACGGTAAAGAACTATGGAAAGTCCGGAGATTTAGTGACTATTTTGAAGGAATAGACGAGATATTTTGTCGTTTTGTTCCGGAATTTGAATATCTGCTTACCGACCTGTCAAAATTTAGTAATGAAGAGATAAAGCAGAAGGTGTTTAGAAAGGTTTCTCTGGAGATAGCCTTATTGCTTATGAAGAATGTTTTCGATGAAAGGGAATTGGAGCGTAATCTAAAGGGCTTCTTTGAAATAGGGAGGCAGTATTTTGAAGAGGAAGAGGGGTTAAGGTTTTTGGAAAGTGTAATCCGGTATCTATATAGTTCTACCGAGATAGAAGTGGGTAAGGTTGTAAATACCATAAAAGATATCTCAGAGAGGGGAGGTGAATTAGGAATGACAACGGCTGCGAAACTTATTGAAAAAGGCAAGATTGAAGGCAAGATTGAAGGCAAGATTGAAGGGCTCAAAGAGGCAATAGAGATTGGTTTGGAGTTGAAGTATGGGGTTGAGGGCTTAAAGCTTTTGGAACGGATTAATAATATATCTTTGGTAGAGAAGTTAGAAGCAATAAAGGAAGCAGTGAAGATATCAAAGAATATGGAAGAAATTGAAAAATTGCTGTGAGTGTTGACACAGGCGCTGATAGTTGCGCTTATTCGTGCATATTTGTGTTCATTCGTGGCAAAAATAATCCGTGTTTAATCTGTTTTCTCTTGCGTTCTTTGCGCCCCCCCATTTCCATGAGGGCAGGCTTTTGCGGTGCAGTAATTATTAAATACGGAGTTTGAAGGTTTAAGGATTTAAAGGAAGATTATTTAAGGGCATGGAAGGGGTTAGGAAAATGGGAAGTGTCCCCATTTTCCCCTATTTTCCACTACAATTTCACGGGAGTATCTCATGAATAAGACAGAAAGTCTTAAGAGACAAATCGATGTATTGCCTCCTGCAATGCTTTCCGAAGTCGACAGGTTCATAAAGAGTTTAAAAAAGCAGGTACGTAAGCCGGTCAAGAGGGTGTCCCTTCTGTCCGAACTGGCGGAGTGCGCCCTCGACGATGACCTGCCGACCGATCTTGCCGAACAGCATGATCATTATCTGTATGGTACTCCCCGAAAATGAGGCAAACGGTCTTCCTGGATACCAGCTACCTGATTGCACTGATACGGAAGAAGGATGCCCGTCACCCTGATGCATTGGCTGCCGCATCGATATTTACCGGGCGTTTCGTCACTACAGACCTTGTTCTGGTTGAGCTTGCGAATTCCCTGTCACTGCCTCCGAATAGAGCTGCTGTGATCTCAGCCATCGAAAGAATCAGAACTGATGCAGCCACAACAATCATTTCGTTTACTTCAGAAGGCATGGAACGGGCTTTGACATTATTCAAGAGCAGTCACGACAAATCATGGGGATTGGTTGACTGCTTTTTCTTTTGTGGTTATGAAAGAAAAACGGATACGTAATGTGTTGACGTTTGATGATCATTTTCGTCAGGCTGGATTTGAAACACCCCTGCTGGCTGATCTGAAATGATTAATAATCCTGTTCCTTTTATAATAAGGTGAAATGAAGTTAGGTGTCAGACCTCAGACCTCAGACCTCTGACTTCAGACTTCAGACCTCAGACTTCAGCTCACAACTTTCAACTTAAAAAAACTATGATCCCTGTTAACGAACCATTATTAAACGGCAACGAAAAGAAATATTTAAACGAGTGCATCGATACGGGCTGGATATCCAGTGAAGGGCCATTTGTAAAGAAATTCGAGGAACAATTCGCCGCAACCGTGGGGAGAAAATACGGAATTGCCGTGGCAAATGGATCGGTAGCCCTTGA
The DNA here is from genome assembly GCF_900696675.1 of uncultured Candidatus Kuenenia sp. Classification (NCBI taxonomy): domain Bacteria; kingdom Pseudomonadati; phylum Planctomycetota; class Candidatus Brocadiia; order Candidatus Brocadiales; family Candidatus Brocadiaceae; genus Candidatus Kuenenia; species uncultured Candidatus Kuenenia sp. The sequence continues at coordinate 18,638 of NZ_CAADGZ010000041.1, forward strand.
TGTCGCTGTGACCGCTGCCGGTATTGGGAAAGGCGACGAGGTTATTATGCCAGCCTTTACGATTATATCTCCTGCAGCCTCTGTGGTCAGGGCTGGGGGAATTCCCGTCTTAGTTGATAGCGATCCCATTACCTGGAATATTGATGTGGAGAAATTAAAGATTAAGATTGAGGATGAGATTGAGGGAAAAGAGAATAAAAACCTAAAAGCGATTACGGTGGTGCATATCTACGGCCTGCCTGTCGATATGGACCCGATCCTTGAGGTTGCTGATAGATATGGACTTAAGATCATCGAAGATGCTGCAGAGATGCATGGGCAAACCTATAAAGGGAAACCTTGTGGTAGTTTTGGGGATATCAGTATTTTTAGTTTTTATCCGAATAAGCATATTACTACCGGTGAAGGGGGGATGGTACTTACCGATGATGACGGTATCGCAGAAAGACTGCGATCTTTACGCAATCTCTGTTTTCTGCCGCAAAGACGTTTTGTTCATGAGGAATTAGGCTGGAATTTCCGGATGACGAATCTACAGGCAGCCTTAGGTGTTGCACAACTGGAACGTATCGATGAATTTATAGCCCGTAAACGGAGAATGGGTATTCTTTATACGGAATTGCTAAAGGATGTTCCAGGCATTGAACTCCCCCTAGCAAAAACAGACTTTGCGCAAAATATCTACTGGGTCTTTGGCATCGTTTTAAAAGATGAGGTGCCATTTGATGCAGAGACGATGGCAAATAAATTGGCCGCGTACAAGATTGGAACCCGTCCGTTTTTCTGGCCCATGCATGAACAGCCGGTTTTCCAGAGAATGGGATTGTTTAACGGTGAGCGTTATCCGGTGGCAGAAAAGTTAGCACGCCGGGGGCTGTATATTCCAAGCGGATTGGCTTTAACCGATCAGCAAATTGAGAAAGTTGCCGAAAAAATAAAAGAAATATTAAAAGAAGGATAACATGTCAATATTTGTAAATAACTATGCACAATATTATGATCTTTTTTATGAGTCAAAAAATTATACGCAAGAAGCTCATTTTATCTTAACCTTAGCGAAGAAATTTGATATTGCACCCGATTCATTATTGGATCTTGGAAGTGGTACTGGCAGGCATGCTATTGAATGGGCAAAAAAAGGTATTACGGTTAAAGGGGTAGAGCGTTCACCAGAGATGATAAAAATAGCAGAACAAAACTTGTTAAAGAACACAGGATGTCAGGATAAAGTTACCTTTGAACAGGCGGATATGCGTTGCTTTGACATTGAGCCGGCAAAATATAATGTAATAACTTCTATGTTTGCTGTTCTGGGGTATATTACTTCTCTTGATGACTTGGTAGAATGTTTTAGCAGGATAAGTCAATCACTTCGAAAAGGAGGCTTATTTATCTGTGATACCTGGCATGGCGCTGCAGTTTTAACAGAAAAACCTACCGATAGGATATACCAGTTTGATCAACCCAATGGTCAGATTTTCAGGATTGTTCAATCCTCGCTAAGACCTGTGGAGCAAGTGGTAACGATTAACTACACCATTATTCATATTGGCAAATCTGCTTCTGTTCATAAAGAGAATCATGAAATGCGTTTTTTCTTTGCCGAGGAGATGCGACTCTTGGGCAGACTCGCTGGCTTAGAACTCGTGTATGCCTGTCCCTTTTTAGAAGAGGGTAAAATCAGTACAGGAAATTGGAATGTGAACTGGGTGTTTAAAAAGTTTTAAATATTATAATTTTTTACTAATTAAAATTATGTACATGAGGCAAATATGGCGAAAGGAACTATAGCTATCTTCTTCTGGGATGGGTGGCTTGGTGTTGCACCAAGTCTTATTAATGCTATACGATTATTAACAGAAGCAGGTTACAAAGTTGATATTATTACTAGACATTCCAAAACAGAATTTGCTAAATTTCCTCATTTTTCTTCTGGTGTCAGGATTTTATTCTGTCCATCACCAAAAACTCAGTCTATTGTAATAAATAACATAGGTTCTTCATTGGGTGATATTTCAAAATCAAATATTATTGTGATTTTGAAAATGTTTTTTCAATTTTTAAAAAGAGTTTTGCAAAAACTAAGCGGTCAGATACTTTTCATAGCAGAACGATTACAGTTTCTTAAGTTTAGTTATAATTCATTGAAATACCGAAAATATCATTGCTTTGTTGGAGTAGATAAAGAGGGTTTAATTATTGCGACAATAATTAGTTTTTTTGTAAAGATACCAGTTTTTTACTGGTCACTTGAGATTTGTTTTCTTAATGAATTTAAATTTATTGACTGGGATAAACGCCTGGTTAAACATTTGGAAAGAATATGCCATCGTAAAGTTCAGTTGACTATCATTCAAGATAAACAACGTGCAAAGGCTTTAATGGATGAAAATAGGGTGAAATCAAGGGTAGCAATTGTTCCTAACGCTCCTTTGGGAAGGTCTCCAAAATTGTCAAGCAATTATTTTCAATGTAAGTTTAATTTGCCAGATTTCCAACGAATTATTTTACACATGGGTTGGATATCTGAAAATTTTTTATCACTTGAAATTGCAAAAGTAGCATCCAAGTGGCCAGATACATGGACATTAATTTTCCATGAAAGAGCAAGGCGAGACCCTTCGGATCCGTATTTAAGGAATATTCAGAAAGAGGGCGGCAATCATGTTCTTCTTTCACTTGATCCAGTACCTTTTGATGAGTTGGATCTTTTATATTCTTCTGGGCACATAGGCATCTTTGCCTATAATAGTAATTCTGGGCCGAATTTTAGTCTAATGGCTGGAGCATCAGGTAAATTAGCTCATTATTTGAAATGCGGATTGCCTGTTATTTGCCTAACTCTCCCGGGTCTTAATGAGATAATATGTAAATATCAATGTGGATTAGTGGTTGAAGATTTGCTTGAAGTAACCCGTGCGATTGAAATAATTTTTAATAATTATGATTTCTACAAAGCTAATGCAGTCAAATGTTATGAGGAAATCTATGAATTTAGCAGGCATTTCAATCAGGTCATTAAAGATATTGAGAACCTTAATATTTAGGAAATTGTATTTTAATTTCATTTGAATCGTTATGGATGGTTTTCAAAAGTAAATTTAAAACAAGCTTTTGTTGTACAAATGGTTATTTTTAAATAAGTTCTAGGAAATAAGAAATTTTCAAATGATAACGATCGAATATCCAAAAATTACTGTAGTAACTCCTTCTTATAACCAGGCGCAGTTTTTAGAGAGAACAATTTTGTCTGTTCTAAATCAGAATTATCCGAACCTGGAGTATATAATCATCGATGGAGGCTCCACCGATGGTAGTGTGGAAATAATAAAGAAGTATGAGACCAAATTGGCTTACTGGGTAAGCGAACCGGATAGAGGGCAATCACATGCCATTAATAAGGGGTGGCAGATGTCCACCGGGCAAATAATGGCTTACCTTAATTCTGATGATACTTATAGGGCTGGCGCTTTATTCTACATTGCAAAATACTTTGCGGAACATCCCGAAGTAGATATGGTTTATGGCGATGTTTACGTAATTGACGAAAATGATAATTTAGTTCAACCTTTTATATGCGGTGAATTCAACCTGAAAAGATACATTAAGGACTGCAATTATTACATTCCACAGCAGGCAGTATTTTTCAGAAGACAAATATTTGAGAAGGTAGGCCTTTTAGATGAAAATCTTCACTTTAAAATGGACAGAGACTATTTTATTAGAATCGGAATTAATGGGTGCGTAAAAAGAATTCCCCATTATTTAGCCCACTTCAGAACCCACCCCGCTGCCAAGTCAACCCCTCGACATACCAAAATGACATTGAGGGAATTTATTTCCATTCGTCGAAAATATGGCGGCGCCTTTTCTGTGCCCTGGTTTTACATTAAGACTATTTATTTAAAAAAGATGAAGCAATTATTTATCACAACATTTATCATCACTCCATTAAAAAAACTACATTTACGGAATGTTCTGTCTCCTATTGTCAAAAATATGAAATTCAGGAAAGAGATAGAACGATACGAAAAAAATCTCAGCGATGAATAAGGCAAATTTTCAATCAAATATTTAAGTTTATTGATATTGATGAGCAAAGCATATAGTCACAAAATACAATTGTTAATTACTTTATCTGTTGCCTTAGCTGCATTATTTGTACTATATGTTGTTTTCCGTCGCTATGGATCGCTTACGGCAACAATATTCATTTACATGTTCCTCTTTAGCGCACTGATTAGTTATTATGTGCCTGAGGTATTTATAGGTTTTTTTTACAGTGGTCTTATATCTATATTCATTTATCAGTTTCCCGCCCTGAGTCAACAAAGTGGTTGGTCGCTTGTACCTTTTTTTATTGTGCTTTTTTATTTGTTTCGACAGGCTTATCATGGAAACTGGCTAATAAGAATAGAACCGGTTTTTATTAGTCAGATATTATTTTTTCTTCTCATGCTGGTCAGTATAATTTTATATCCGACAGAGAATGGGATAAAAAAAACATGGTATTTTACGTATCATAATCTGACGCCATTATTGTGTGTTTTAGCGTTTAGTGGAAATGTGGTGCGTCTCAAACGGATGATGCTTTCATTTGCCATTGGAGCAATGATATTTTCAATATCTGGTACCTTCTTCTACATTAAGGGTATTTCCATAGAAGCAGACAGAGTGACTGCATTTTTCTGGGGGAGTATTTCATATGGACGCATAAGCGCTATTGCGGCTATATTTGCCGCAACATACCTTATAGAAAGGGAAAAGACATGGAAAAATATTTGTCTATTCTGTCCTCTCTACCTTCTGTTATTATTCAATTCAATCGCCAGCGGCACCCGTGGTGTTTTATTAGGGCTTGTATTTGTTCACTTTTTATATATTCTCGTCCTTGGTTTAAAGAAAAAAAATTATTTACTGCTGTTTATTTTGCCTGTGTTCTTTTCTTGCTCAATGTATTTTATATATAACTTTGTACCAGAAAATTTAACCGCCCGAACAACAAATGTTATTACTTCTCATAAGAGCGATACTAGTATTTTCGCAAGAACGGAATTTTATTCTGAAGCGTGGGAGGGTTTCAAGATAAAACCTTTTTTCGGCCATGGTATTGGTTCGTTTATATACTATAGCCATTTTGACTATCCTCATAACATTATCCTGGAAATTGCTTTTGAACTTGGACTGGCCGGTATCGTATGCTTTTTATTTTTTGTAGGTAAATGTTTCTCTATTGGTTGGAAAAGTTTGCATAGACTACATAATCCTGGTGACACTGAAAGAAGTATATCATTTTATTGGTTCATTTTTTTGTTTGTTGGAGCACAATTTAGCTTTGACATATCGGGAAATTTGATGCTCTGGTTCTTTGGTGGTTTGGTGGTCGCATATAATGTTCCAAAAACAATATGTACTCAACCGCTTAAAAATTTGCGAGCCGCTAAGAATATTTAAAGAATTACAGTAGAAATTTTGATATGAACAATCAATTTCTCAAAAAAGGTAAACAATTTATTTATAACCTTTTTCCTATACTAAATCAGCGCCAGCAGTTTTATGCCACGAAGACACAGAGCCACAAAGAAAAATTTAGGAGTCTTAGTGACTTTGTGGCAGCATTGAATTTTTTAAACATAAGTTTAATAATGCAGCACGAAAGGTATTTACAATGGATATAATTTATGTTGGTTGCAAACCGCAAAAGATACTATCGGGAGGTGATAAGTACCTCACTGAGGTGCTGGATTATCTTGAAAAAGAAGCAAACTTAAAATATTTGGATTTTTCCCATACTGCCTGGTTTCAAAAAGGTGCAAGGTTTAGCGCAAACTTCAATGCAGTAAAATGCATAATAAATGCAAATTTCTGGGCGGTAAGAGAATTTTTTAAAATTAATAAAAACAGGAAAAACAAATACATAATTTTAATAAATTCTTACTATAAGCAATTTTTTTTTATTTTCGTATGGTTTATAAAACTACGGAAAAATTGTACGTATGTTGTGGGCATAAATGCCCTATATTATCATTCCCGGGGGGATAGTTTTCTAAACAAATTGGATAAATTCATGATGAAGATATTTTTACTCCCTGCGTCTGCAATAATAGTGAACAGCAAAGCCGTACATGATGAAGTACGATCCATGGGTATAAAGTCACCTGTTGAAGTGATCTACCCCCGATTGGATCTTCCACCAGACATTCCAGAAGGAGTATTCAATAAAGACAAAAGCAAGTTCAATATACTATACGTTGGGTATTGTACACCCTTTAAAGAACTCCATATCCTCGTTGAAGCCATTGGATTGTTGAAAGAGTACTCTATCCAATTAAATATAGTTGGTGAATATGAAGGGCATAAAGAATATTACAGTTTTCTTAAAAGTATTATTGCAAAACATGATATTGCAAGCAAAGTTCATTTCCACGGCAGAAAGGAAGGCAAAGAACTTACTTATTTTTATAAAACCTCTGATTTGCTGGTGTCTCCAGGTAGCGGAGAGGGCTACGGGAGGGTGTTAGTCGAGGCCATGTATTTTGAACTGCCTGTCGTTGGGGCAAATAGTGGTGCAACTACAGAATTAATACAACACGGTGTAAATGGCTTATTGTTTTCTCCAAAAGACCCACAAGATTTGTCACGAAAAATAGAAACGCTTATTACTGATAAGACATATCGTTCCACATTAGCGGCAAATGCCAGGAAAGAAAGTCTTAAGGCAAACTTTACAATGAATCTGGGAAAGCAGTTTTACGATTTTTTAAAAAATGTACACAATTATCATAAGCGAGGCTTACATGCGAAAGCTACTCAATAATCGTATTCCCAATGACCATACAAACCAAGTAAACCCCACATATTATGTGGATCAAGTATTCAAGCAAAAGAATGTCAAAACAGTACTTGACTTGGGATGCGGAGATGGTAGGTCGCTTGATCAATTCAAAATGAGAAAAAGTGACATTGTCTGGGTTGGATTGGACATCCTGTCTTCTCCAGAGGTAGATAAAAGGGCAAGAAAAGATAAATGTTTTGTTACTTATGATGGTGTAAATCTTCCATTTACGAGTAATGTCTTTGATTTGATATATAGTAATCAAGCTTTTGAACATATACAATACCCGAGAATGGTTTTAAAAGAGGTTCATCGTATTCTGAAACCTGGAGGTTTTTTCATAGGGTCTACTTCTCATTTAGAGCCATATCACTCACGAAGTTTTTGGAATTTTACTCCGTATGGTTTTTCCTGTCTCATAGAAGAAACTGGGCTGCAGACAATAGAAACATTACTTTGTTAAAAATTAAGCGGCGATTTTTTTCTTAAATCTAGCGGATTTAATTTTAAAATATTCTTGTGAGAGTTTTTCGTTCTTTGATAAAGCGTTTGTTGATGAGAATTCAAGCAGGGAATTGATTGCTTTTTTGAATTCATTAAAGGTAGAAGGTTTTGTTTCC
>NZ_CAADGZ010000042.1:0-25493 GCF_900696675.1 uncultured Candidatus Kuenenia sp.
CCAATTTGCCTGGTCGTTTTGTGAAACAGGACGAACGGTAATTGAATGAAGTAGTTCGTTGTGTGTGTTATCGATTGGTGTTGTATGCTGGTTCATGCCCTATAATATAAAATATTTTAGGGGGAATATCCACGTTTTTTTACATATCTTTGTATATTATGTGCTTATGGAAAACTTTGACAGCGCCATGCGTAACGGCAAAGGAGCGAAAGACCGGATAACGATGCTTCCTGAATTGCTTAAGAAACCACTTCAAGACCATTTGCTAAAGGTCAGAACTGTCCATGAGAGAGACCTTGCCGAAGGCTGGGGACGGGTACAGGCCCGATGCTTTGGATCGCAAGTATCCCAACGTGCCAGCAGATTGGCGCTGGCAATGGGTCTTTCCGCAGTAGAACAGATGGAAAAACACGTAACAGTTCACCCCTTCTGGTTTGTTCCAGTATTTGAAAAGGACACACCTCTCTCAAGAAGGGAATACAAAAAGTCCCCTCTTGGGAGGGGATTAAGGGGTTGGTGAACTGTTACTGATATTCGCACCATCCAGGAACTTCTTGGCCACAAAGACGTCAGCACAACGATGATCTACACCCTTGTCTTGAACAAAGGTGGTCACGGCGTCCAAAGTCCAGTCGATAGGTTGTAGGTTAGTTTATACAGACTGTATAAACCGGAATGAACAAAAGCAAAAAAATACACAAAAGCTTTATAAGAAATAAGTTACAATGCGTTATCAGAAGATAAGGCAACTTCTTATATATACTGAAACAGTCTGTATTTGCAGTTTTATACAGACTATATAATCATTGTTATGCTTCCCGGACATCACTTCATGGAACGACATCGTGACAACTATCTTGTCTTCCGCAGCCATTAGTGCGGGTCTTACAGGGGCACTTTTCTGGCTTTTCCGCCGTTGGATTTCCGAGCGCCTTAAGAACGCCATTAAGTTCGAATATGACCAAAAACTCGGAAACTTCAGCGCATAACTATCCCGCCTGAGCGAAGATCGAACTCGAAAGCTTGAGCGGCTTCTCCGCCACTACGAACAATAGACAACCGCATGCTTGCCTGGTCAACCGTTTGGAGGTGGCTGCGTTTCTTTGGCTCACTGAAATACACACTTCGCAACGCTTTTGACCTCATAAGGTTATATAATTAATGAATGTGCGCATGCATATCGTTCACTTGTAGTATGGGGAAAAATGTGTTTGGTGGGAAAAGGTCTATGGCTTGGACATACTTCTTGCACATCTGGAAAATACCCCAGAACAGATTAAAAAAGGGGCATTATCTAACATCCATATTTATAAAACAGTTGGAATATTTAGAATAGACGTCATTGAAATGATAGGGAAAAGCGGCAGGTAGAATCATTTGGGGAATTTTAAATTATTAATTATAAACCGTTGCAATCAATCTAAAATTCAAAATCTCAAGTTCCACAAGTGGCTGCAAGAATAGAAAGATATATCACCACAAAATTACAACGTCTGATAATGTATATTATGTTGTGTTTATAATGGATTTAAGTCGAAACTACGTTCTTATGGCATATTCGCACCTATTTAAACAAATTCCACTTACTTTGTCTTTTTCTGTGTTTTGATTGTCTGTTTTGTGTCTATCCTTTTTGCTTTGCGCAATTCACGCAATGCAAGATAGAATTGCCTTTCCAGAGATGATTCATATTTCATTATTTCGCTCATCTTATCTTTTTCTTCAATAATTTTTAATGCCTTTAATTGTTGCAATTCATTTTTTGTTCTCTTCTTAGATGTGAAAAATCCCTGTTCATATTCCTGAATACCGGAAGAGGCATGTTCAATAATCTGCTTCTCTATATTTAGACATCTTTTCATCCGCCATATACTAGAAACTATCCTGTCAGCGAAAAACGACTCAATTTCGTTTGAAGGTTTAAACTCCTTGTCTATAATAGCTCTCAAATCATTAAGGTCGTCAATGTTTTCACCTTCGATTAATATTTCATTACTAAATATATATTTTCTAATTACAGTGCTTTTAGGTACGGAGCCTTGTTCTTTTTCTGTAACTTCTTTTACAACAGTTTTTGTAGTTGGTTTTTTAATGATAGTATCCATAATCTTTTCTACTTTACCTTTACTGCCATTCTTCCTACTTTTTTCCTGCAAAACGTTTTCTTTTAATATTGCCGACATAAATCATCCTCCAAAGTAAAAATTAATATCTATTTTACGTAATAGCATGCCAATACGAAAGATACACACATACAGGAAGTAATATCTCATATTTGCTATTAATATTCAATAAATATTTTATCCCCTAATGCATATATGATCATAACTTATTATATTTCCACGGTATGGAAAAAGATGAAAACTAGTATAGCGTTTTATTAAAATATCTACATTGATACCGTCATTGTGAGCGACAGCGAAGCAATCTTAAGTCTTTTGGAAACAAGAGATTGCTTCGTCTTAACGAAACGATGTAATAGTTGATGCAATTATTCTGTTTATACTGTAAGGGTTCACAAATAGAGATTTCTAAATTAAATTTAACTTTTGTTGACATAAATAGTTATAGCATTTGTGAAATCACATTTTGTGAACTTCTTGAGTATATAATAGATTATATTACATAGGTATTGCATAGTTATCGCCAAAGGTATTATTTATAATATACGTTGCCGGATCTTGATTTACTGATGCACTACGGTTACTATACTATAGTCTGTAATCTGGTTTTAATAATCACTGGACGGGCAATCGTAACTTAATACGGATGCGTCTGACTAATGACGTTTACATTTTACTGGGAAAATGGTTTTTTTATGGAGGGACATGTGAAAAAAAAGGTTGTATTTAGCATATCATTGAGGGATCAGGATAATATTCCCGTACAGATGAAGAACAAATTATTAGATAAATTTAATGAATTTGGCATTGAACCGGTTGATATAGGTTGGAATTTTGGAATAACAGACGCCTCTGACCTGGGATTGACAAAATATTTTACAAAAATAACTTACCAAACCGAGGGTAAAGAGGTCGATGATACGAAGGCATACACAAAAAAACTATATGAAACAATTGAAAAAACATTTACTGCTCTCAATCCTGATTTAAAAATTCAAAGTTATGAAATACAGGATTGAACAAACAAGGTTTGCAGTTTTTGATTTATTAAATTGATACAGGGCAAACATTACATAAAAAAACCCTGACAGGGTTTGGAACCCCTGTCAGGGTTAATATGCAAAATACTATCAGACTTATTTATTGAAGTTTTTTAAAAACCTAATCAATGTTGCTCTTTCCTCTTTTCGCATTTTTCATCATTGCAATATTTGCATGGGTCCTTTTTAAATGCGGCCGCACACCCCTCGCAACAAAGCGTAATTGATTTTTCCTCGCATTTTACAATGACTGCTTTTCCCGCTTCATTTGCTTTACCACAAACAGCACACTTTGCATTAGTAATTTCCTCGGCGGTTGCCTGTTTCGTTCCGCAACAACTTGATGCAAGTGTCGTATTTACCGCATTATAGGTAACTAAAGTAAATACAATCGCCAATACTCCGCAAATTAATCCAATACGCTTCACAAATTTGCTCCTTTCTCGAACTTGACATGTATAAAAATTACAATAAACGATGAGCCTTTCTCCAAATAGACCCACCAACGATTATGTAAAACAATAAATTTACTGAAAATGTTTCAACATTTTAAAAAGGCCGCATTTTACCTAAAAAAATCATATTAGTTTACCGCCGAGGGAGCCAAGAATGCAGAAAAAATAAATAAACGGTAAGCGGAACTATTACAAAAGATCATACGGTAAAATGGCTGAGGAATTCTCTCGTACGAATATTTTGAGGATTACAAAAAACCATTTCAGGGCTTCCGGACTCGACAATCTTCCCTTTTTCCAAAAAAATTACCTGCCGGGAAATGCTTTTTGCAAAATGCATTTCATGAGTCGCAATAACCGTTGTCATTCCTTCCGATACCAATTCCCTTATGACTGCAAGGACATCATCTGTCATTTCGGGGTCTAACGAGGATGTAGGTTCATCAAAAAGCATTGCTTCAGGTTTCATGGTAAGGGCGCGCGCAATTGCAACGCGCTGCTGCTCTCCACCCGATAACTGGCCTGGGTAGCTCTTTGCTTTTTTTTCCATACAAACCCTCTGAAGCATGCCCATCGCCCTCGATTCGGCTTCAGGATGGTTAATCCCCAAAACATGTACAGACGCAACCATTACATTATGCAAAACGGTCATATGCGGGAAGAGATTAAACTGTTGAAAAACCATTCCGATTTTTCTGCGTATATCTTCTACTACACCATTGTTTTTTTTATAGCGGTAATCAGGTTCGAGCGTGCCGTATATGGTAAGCTCGTCAACGGAAATTTTTCCCTTTTGAAAACATTCAAGTCCGTTGATACAACGTAATAGAGTGCTTTTCCCGCTTCCCGAAGGGCCTATGATTGAGACAATATCCCCTTTTGCAATATCAAGATGAAAACCTGTGAAAAGAGGCTCGTGGTCGTATTGTTTTGTAAGGTCACGAATTTTAATCATTTAAAATAGTGCTGATGTATGGGCGAAGCATTTGTGATAACTGGCATACATGCGTTCATGCCCGAAAACGCAAATGCTTCTCCCCTACAGTTTCAAAAGACGTTTAGCCTTTTCTCCAGTCTTCTGGAGTAAAGAGAAAGCGGATAACTCATCCCAAAGTACAACAAAGCGGTAATAATCCCCAGTTGAAAGAATTTCATAGAAGATGCCGCAAGTATGCTATAACTTTTAGTAAGCTCTACTAACGCAATTACCGAAACCAAAGAAGAATCTTTAAATAACGATATAAAATCGTTCGTAATCGGAGGCAATGTAATCCTCAATGCTTGAGGGAAAATAATCTTTTCAAATGTTAACCGCCCCGACATGCCCAATGAAAAGGCCGCCTCTGTTTGGCCTTTCGGGATTGCCTGTATGCCCGCTCGGTAAACTTCCGCTTCATACGCCGCATAATTCATCCCCAGCCCTAAAATGGCTGCGGCGAATGCCGACACGGTGATACCGATGTTGGGAAGCCCGTAATATAAAATGTAGAGTTGTATCAGGAGGGGTGTTCCGCGATATACTTCTATATATACGGTAGAAATTTTTTTAATCCATGTATTGCCGTACAAACGCATGACTGCCAATACAATTCCTAATGAAACGGCAAGCATCATAGATAAAACCGAAATGCCAATGGTAACTAACGCCCCTTTTAATAACGTTGGTACGAAGGTAGTTACTATTAAAGGAATTCGCTCTTCAGGTGATGGCGGATTTTCAGCATATTTTTGCAATAATCCCTCATGCAAATAAAGTTTTTCCTGCGCCGCATTCCAGAGTCCCCATTTCCGGCATATTTTTTTTATTTCACCCGTCCTTAAAAGTTTTTCAATGACACGGTTTAGTTCTTCCACTAACGCAGCATCTTCTTTCCGTAAGGCAATGCCATAATATCCCTCCCCTACCGGTCCCCCTACCAATCTCAATTGGGGATTTGGCTTGGCGTAATAGGAAGCAACAGGTAAGTCCACAAAAACGGCATCCAGGCGGTTATCCAGTAAATCCTTAAATGGTTCTACCTGTCCGCTGTATATCTTTATGGTCACGTCCCCCATTTTTTCAAGCATTTGTTTTGCAACGGTATTGTACAGTGTTCCTACCCGTTTACCGTGAAGATCTTCAAATGTATTGATTTTGAAGTCAGAGGCACGGACAACAATTTGTTCGCTAAAGACAAAATATGGACGTGAGAATAGCACGGAGTGCTGTCGTTCGGGTGTAATTTCGATACCATTCAATGCAATATCGAAATCGCCGCGTTGGAGAGACATGAGGATGCTATCCCATTCATTCTGAAAGTAATTTAGTTTTATCCCAAGTTCTTTTGCAATTGCTTCTGCAATTTCTACTTCAAAGCCGATATATTTTTTCGGATGCCTTTGATCTGGAAATACATAAGGAGCCCCCCCATCCGCATCAAAACCCCATGTTAATACGCCGGTCTGTCTGATCTTTTCCAGCGTATCCTGTCCGGCGCAAACAGTATTGTACGGATGGAGTATTGCCAGAAGTAGAATTGATATAACCGAAAGTGTGAAAAAGTGTCGTTTCATAAATTTTTATATATTTTTTCCTATAGAAAATGCCTTGCCAAGGCAGCTTCCAATGCCGTAATATGCACGTGTTTCAGGGGCATATATCATAGGCCGGATCTTTTCAATATCAGGCACGCCGTCATTGTTTAAGGCTGATTCTTCCGCCTTAACATCCATAATCTCTCCGATAAATTGCGTGTGCAATCCTATTTCGAAGGTGTGAAGCAGTTTACACTCCAGAATAACCGGAAATTCATTTATATACGGTGCGTCAACAAACTCTCCCTTGATGGGAGTAAGTCCGGCAGCAGAAAATTTATCCACATCCTTACCGGTAACAACGCCAAAATAGTCTGCCTGCTTTGCATATTTTTCAGACGGAATATTAATCGTATACGCCTGCCTTTCAACAATACAATTATACGAATATGTCGCTTTTCTCAGTGAGATGGCAACGCATGGCGGACTCGAACAGCATATGCCGCCCCATGCTACGTTCATTGCGTTTGGTTTGCCTTCTTTATCATAGGAACAAACAATAAATACGGGGGTTGGGTATGCAATAGCTTTTGCGCCTAAGGATTTTTTCATTATTACACCTTTCTATAATAACAAATAACAACCGAAGTATTTTTTCCAAAAAATCAAATTGTCACTATTTTTGTCGTAGTGTAGGGGCAAAGCACTTGCTGTAAATTGTCATAAATGCGTTCACACCCAAACGGGCAAATGCTTCTCCCCTACTTTTTTTTATTTGTAGGTTGTATACCGGACGATATCATCTTCACCTACATAACTCCCAATCTGCACTTCTATAACTTTTGCAATTTTGTCCGTGGGATTGTGTATCCTATGTTTGGCATTCTGAGGAACAAAGACGCTTTCATTTTTCTGTATTTGCTTTTTTGTATTGCCTATATATATATCAATTTTCCCCTCAACAACATTCCAATGTTCGCTCCTGTATTTATGTTTTTGCAATGAAAGAGTTTTTTGGGGATACACACCGATTTCTTTTACCTTGTAATTGTCTTGCTCATGCAACACCGTATAGTACCCCCACGGCCTGTACACTGTGCTGCCGGTCTTTGTGTGTTGTAGTCCTTTTTTATTTATCGCCGATACGAGTTCTTTTACATTATCCGAACAACCCCTTTTAACGATCAATAAAGAATCCGCAGCATCAATCGCCATTACATCATTCACACCTAAAAAACAAACAAGCCTGTTGTCCGAATACGCAAAGCAATTCTTTGAATCAAAAAATTCAGCATCTCCAATGGTAAAATTTCCCTTTCCATTGGTATAAAACTGTAAATAACTATCCCAGCTTCCCAAATCCGACCATTTAAGATTAAATTTGATCAATGCCGCATTTTTTGTTTTTTGCATAATCCCGTAATCAATAGAATCTGCCACTATGTTTTCAAAATTCCTGCAAAATTCATCATACGTATATTGATAATATTTGTAGCTTGACGGTGAACATGCTGCGAGTTCTCCCAGGAATGTTTTTTTATTAAAACAAAATATCCCGGAATTCCACAACCCCCCTTTTTTTATAAGTAATTTGGCTTTTTGAATCGAAGGCTTTTCTACAAATGTATCCACCAAATACCCTGCACCGAACTTTCTTTTCAGGAGAATATATCCGTATCCTTCCTTGGGGAATGTCGGTTTCACCCCAAATACAATAATTTTATCCTGTTCTGTGAGTGTTTCCGCCTGCCGTATGCATTTTTCAAAATCGTTCACCGGTTCAATTATATGATCGGACGGCAATACACATATGAGTTCGTTCTCATTTAAAATAGTTCTACTCTCAATATATTTTAACGAGAGCATTATGGCTGGGAGGGTGTTTTTGGGAACAGGTTCTAAAATAATATTTTCCTTTAACAAATTCTTGATTGCATTTTTTACTCCAGGCAATAATTGAATCTGATTCAAAACGGTAAACTTATAACTTTCATGAGAAACGATAAAAATGTCTTTTGGGGAAAAACATGGCAAAAGCCTTTCTATCGTTAACTGAAACAAAGACAATCCATCCTTAAATTCAACAAATTGTTTCGGGTGGTCTTCTCTGGATAAGGGCCATAGTCTGGTTCCTTTTCCCCCAGCCAGAATGATTGCCTTTCCGTTTATTTTATCTGTGACAATAACAGTCTTTGTTTTTTTGTTCATCTTATCGTTATTTCTAAAAAAATCCTGACTACTGTATTATTTATATTTTACCATAGGTAAGTTGGCATATACTCTTAATACGGCATCTGCGAGTTTGTCCGGATCATGGCGAAGCAGATCCTGTTTTTCCCAGAGGATACGTTTTTTATCAAAATCTTCTACCAAATCCGCTTTTTTTATATTTATGTTTAATCCGTGCACACCATTGTCAAATTCCGCCAATTCAGCCCCTTCTTTTTTGTACCGGTCAAGAATCTCTTTTTTGGGAATTTTGTCATTAACAATCACATAATCAACCATGCCATCAACAAGATATTTATTAATTGCCTGAATATGATCCGATACTTTATATTTATCCGTTTGCCCTGGTTGTGTAACGATATTACAGACATAAATTTTTACTGCATTGCTGTTACAAATAGCGGTGCGTATTCCGGTCACCAGCAAATTTGTTATAAGGCTTGTGTACAAACTGCCTGGGCCGATAACAATAATGTCCGCGTTGAGAATTTCTTCCACGGCTTCCGGCAATGGTTCGACATTTTCATTTTTTAAAAACACCCTTTTAATAGGAGACTTTCCCACGGCACGGACATTAAACTCTTCTTCTACATAAGCCCCATCTTCCAATTCTGCGCATATGTGTGTATCATTAAGCGTTGATGGTAGCACTTTTCCCCTAATATTTAAAATCTTGCTGGCCTTTTTTATCGCCAGGTCGAAGCTGCCGGTAAGGTCAGTTAAAGCGGCCATTAATAAATTTCCCAGACTCATGCCATTTAACGAACCCTTGTTGAATCTGTATTGAAAAAGCTGGTATAATTCCTGTTCCTGTTCTTCAGTTTCCGACAAAGCTATGAGGCAATTTCTTGCGTCGCCCGGGGGGAGAATTCCAAACTCTTCTCTTAAAATCCCGGAGCTTCTTCCTGAATCAGTAACGGTAACCATCGCCGAGAGGTGTTTGCTGTACGTCTTAGCGCCTTCAAGCATAATCGGCAGACCGGTTCCGCCGCCAATTGCGACAATCTTGAGATTATCAGGGGTCTTACCGCTATTGTAAAGTTGAAGAATCGTAGGAATCTGAAAGATGCGTTTTATTTTATAGTCCGGTTTATCGCATTCGTGTATTGGTTGTTCCAGTTTAAATCTTCCATGTAACATCTGTATCGTAATCAATCCGAGGGACTTTGCAGCCCTTAATTCATTCCGCGTCCTGTCGCCCACCATAACCGCTTCGTTTGGATTTAAATTATGTCTTTTGAGACAATCAAGTATGCAGTCTTCCATAAGCATACCAATTTCCTGGTCATTAATGATAATTTCACTAAAACACGATTTCAAACCAAGTATTTTGACCTTGTTTTCCTGCCTTTCATGCACCCCCACGGTAAGTAAAAACAGTTTGAATCCTCTTTTCTTTAAATCTCTGAGGGTGGGTATTACATCGGAAAAGGGGACGATCCCGGAAAGCTCGCTGCTATTGTATGCACGATACGCAATATTGATAAATTTTTTGTTTGCGCGAAATTTTTTTACAATTTCGTTAAACACGGGATGGTAAGGGCCATGCCTGGCGATAAGTTCCTTTTGTAATTGATATGCGTTCTCTTCCGTAGTGGGAAGTCCTGCCTCAACCATTGCTTTTGCTGCCCGTCTCCTGGAAGCGTCAATCAACAGATTTGTACAGTCGTACAAAGTATCGTCTAAATCAAAAAATATCGCCTTTATTTTCATACAATATCCTTCCTCATGAATATCTATTATAACGAAGTGTTCCTGTTATTTATAGTACTTAGTTTTTAATAAAAGAGTTACATCAGGTGCCTTTGGCAGCACTATATTCTGTTATTGATGTTAATGTAGAGACGCATCGCATGCGTCTCTACAAAAATATTGAATTTCCTATGTAATTGAAGAGATTCTTTGAGTTTTTTTTATGTTTTGAACGCGTAGTTTATTTACCAACAAATGTGCTTGCCGAACCGGTTCAGTAATGCGATACCCCCTGCATACCTTTAAAACAAACTGCGTTGCAAAAGAAAGGCTTGTCTTGTGCCCGACAGAAACAAAAATAGGATTTGTATTTAATTTTGTTCTCAATGCGACTCCTACCATTTTATCTTTATAAATGAGGTTGGAGTATGCGCCTACTGCATTTTCAACAGCAGAATACTCACCTACCAGACAGCTTTTTGCGCAACCAATGGCCGGTTTGTCTAAGATAAGGCCTAAATGCGATGCAAGACCTAAAAACCGGGGATGCGCTATTCCTTGTCCATCAAAAAGAATTATATCTGGTGCTGTTTTTAATTTCTTAAATGATTTAAGAAGTACGGGTGCTTCTCTAAATGACAAAAGGCCGGGTATATATGGAAACATGGCCTTTTCAATAGCAGTTGCTTCTTCAATCTTTTCAAGATTTTTATTACACCTAAAGACAATTACTGCAGCAAATACAAGATCGCTATATTTATCGTATGAAACATCGGCGCCCGCTACCGTGCATATTTTACCGTGATCTTTTTTTAAAATTAATGCATTGCTCAATTCTCTCTGGATTTGAACAGCTTTCGCATAATTTTTCGTCCACGGATGTATTTTTCTTATATGCATTAAAAAGCTGGATTTTGATCGCCACCGAAGTGCGGAGTTAAAGGATGTGAAATTTGTTCCCGACGCCAATCGGGAATTTGTGTCGTACTCATAAAAGTTGAAGCTTTTTTCAAAAAACTACCGTACTACAAAACATTGGTATCAATTACAATTCTCATAATGCGGTATTATATACAACAACATAAGTTTTGCAAGAATTTTAAGACATAACTGCTCGAATTCAGAGGTGGATGTGGGGCGTGATGAATGCTAATGAATATAAGAAGGGCGAACAAATCGTTCCGGCGGACAGTAAACAACCTCCGGGCGGGATGGCTTCGGACAATAGAGGCGTTTTCAGGTGAAAAGCCTAAGGTAAAACAACTGGCATTGTTTTCGGATTACCGTGACGAATTGTCCATAATAACCTGAGAGACCCTCCAGATACGGCTAGACAAAATGAATTGTGCCGTACAAGTGAATGGAGCGCGTACTGGTTGGGATTGTATTTGTGGGATTCCTGGAGCCGGACACATTTTGGAAACAGCGTTTGCCATCAAGTCGTAATGGGACAAGCAGACTGAATATTCTGCTTTGTCTAAGTAACGTCTGGCAGTGTATTGCGCAAAAAGAAATATCCCACAGTACCAGAAAACAACGACCCTGCTATTATACCAAGGAGTTCATCGAACATCCGGCTGCGGATTTTTTCCCGCAAAGATTTGTAGCCGGTTTAAACAAAATCATTCAAGGCTCCTTTAATTATCAATAAAAAATTATCTGCGCAGTTGTATAAAGGCGACCGTCTGTTTATTCAAAAGGAAGCACCCTTCCCCCCTTATAGCAAAAGTAGAGAGGGGGCGGAGGGTACTACTTAAAACATTTGCATACTCAAGAGACTCACGATGTTTGATTTATAGACAATGTCATACAGGTTCAACACGAACACGGCCCTTCGGGGTTAGAAATAAAGATAAAGTGAAACTTTCACTCTTGCTTTCTATTTATCCCCAAAAGGCCGTACCTCCCTGGTATCAATTTAAAATTCACATTTAATGGGCACCCTGTTTTGCAATATAATTGTTACCCCTGGTTGACAAGCTCACCCAGTCTAATATGCTTGCGCATTACAGCATCGATATCCTCCATGTATCTCCCGTCCGCAGGGTAACACTGAGTACCATGAATATGCATGTCCAGCCCGTCAAGCTCTTCTGCTTCAGATACCCTGATACCGATGGTATGTTTTAGTCCAAAGAATATGACGAAGCCCAGTCCACCTGCCCATACTATGGCGGTGGCGAAGGCGATGAGCTGGGCAAGAAACTGCTGGCCGGAACCAACGATCAGCCCACTTACTCCTCCATATGAACCGTCGGCAAAAATCCCTACGGCAAGAAGCCCCCACAACCCATTAGCGCCGTGCACAGATACCGCACCAAGGGGATCATCCACTCTAAACTTACGTTCAACAAGCCACACCGAGCCGCACATCAACAAACCGCCAACTAACCCTATAATAACGGCAGCCCATGGCGCAATGAACGCACATGGCGCCGATACAGCTACAAAACCTCCCAGTGCGCCATTACAAGCCTCCGCTATATCCGCTTTTCTAGATTTCCAGTAGGTATATAATACGACAATGACAGCGCCTGAAATACCGGCAAGGAGGGTATTGGCAGCAATAATTGAAGACCGTAATTCCGATATTGCGAGGGTGCTGCCAGCATCATAAGCAAGCCACCCAAAGGCTAAAACAACGGTGCCAATAAGTACATAGGCAATGTTGTGTCCATGGATATGGTTAGAAGAGCCGTCCTTATTAAATTTTCCGATTCTCGGACCTAGCGCCCATGCACCCATAAAGGCACAGATTCCACCAATTGCATGGACTACTCCAGATCCGGCAAAGTCCTTGACTCCCACCCCCAATTTTAACTTAGCAAGCCATCCTTCGCCCCATATCCAGTGGCCGTAGAATGAATAAGCAAATGTATACACGAGAAGCCCTGCGATTAAAAAGGCGGAAAACTTAATCCTTTCTGCAACAGCGCCGGCAATGATGCTGCCAATAAAAGTGGCAACAACCGCCATGAAGGTAAAGAGCAGAATGGTCTTTACATCATACGTATCTCCTAAAAGCATAAAGCCGCCATAACCTATAAAGGGATTACCTTTATCAAGGCCTGACGCCAAGTGAGAACCGCCGAACATAAATGCAAAACCAAATAGCCAGAAAATAAAGACTCCCGCCGTTGTAGCCATAAAGCAATGAGCCATGTAGCTAAGCATATTTTTGGAGCGAACAAGCCCGCCAAGCAGCATAAACCCGGCCTGCATAAAGAGAATAAGAAACGCCGCCACCAATATCCAAACAAAGTTTCCTGAAGTGCTCAAGCCTTCGAAGCTTTGCGTGAACGTGAATGCGCCACTGGGATCGCCTGCCTGCACACAGTTTGCCCATAGGAAAAACATAGTAACGCTGCAAAAAAGGACCAAGCCAAAGCGACTCATCTTGATCCTGCACATATTCTGCATTTTAAATCTCCTTTATATACATAATGCTATAAATAATTTAGCATATACTCAATCAGACTGAAATCACTGGTTTCTGACATGCGCATTCATTGCCTTCTATACTCAATCAGATTGAAGCCGCTGGCTTCCGTCTGATTGAGTATATATTGTGTAGCATATGCCCGTTTACAAACTTTTCTATCACTAAACGCGTATATTTTATACGTTACTTTTTATTTAATCGTAGAGCGTTGTTTAAAATCTGACGATGTTTTTTTACTTTGGAAAAACTTCGTTCAGGGAAGCACGCTCTTTTTTGAGACTCTCAACAGCCTTCATATCCCCCGATTCTTTTGGAGATAATTTTACAACCCTTCCGTTAGCGCTAATGGCATTATGACCAGTTTCGCCCGTGCGTATGCGACAGGCTGATTCCACATGAGTCACAAATACTTTTCCATCGCCAATAACCCCTGTTTTTGCCTCTTCCATAATTATTTTGATTGCCGTCTCCAATTCTGCTTCCGGGACTACAACCTCGAGTTTTATCTTTTTGTGTAAATCTACCATATATTCTCTTCCACGCCATACCCGTGTCTTACTGATTTCACTTCCTTGCCCTCTGATTTCAGTAACATGCATTCCCATTATTCCCGTTTCCTGCAACATAGAACTAACCGCCATAAAACGTTCAGGGCGAATAATTGCCTCTATTTTTTTCATTTTATTTCCTCCTAATAATATTCCTGTTGTAGCTAAAGATTAAGGGCAGACGTCCACAATCTTTAAAACCTCACTTTGTCTCGTAAGTGGCGTCCCTTCAGAAAAAACGTGTTCCTGCTTTGGCGTCAATGATACCCATCTGCCATCTTCCGTTATTATATCTTTTTTAATTATGCCTGACTTTAACCGCAACGCATATTCGTATTCACAGTTATTTCCATCTTCTTCATGTAAGAATCTGCTTATGTTCCGCAATGCATCGTCTACTGCGTTTTCTTCTAAGACAACTTCTATCTTTACATTCTTTATTATATCTACTACGTACTCGTCATCGCGCCAAAAGACAGACCTGGTTGCTATTTGGTCTTGATCTTTTATATACGTCTTTATTACCGGATGTCCAATTTCTCCGAAATAATTTTCTAATATCTGTACGGCACCTGGCTTTATAAATGCGGATATTTTTTTCATTATTCATTCCCACCTATTCTTTAAGAAAGTGTAAAAGACCTAATGGATTAAGTTGTAATAACCTAAGCGCAACTGCAGTACCAATAGTATAAAAAAATAAAAAAGTCGCTAAGAAGTTTTCTAAGTGGTTTCAAATATAAGATTTATTTGCAGAAGAGCTGTGCTTCAAAAGCAAATATCAAATATATACTTTTCGGGCAATAACATCTTAAAAAAGGGTAATATTTAATGTGAAAGAGATATAAACCTGTAACACGTAATTGTTTATAAAAAAATCGGGCATGAATGGCATATTCGGGCGTTTATGCACCAAAAGAATGAGTTTTTACCCTGCCACTAATTAATCCTTGAAGGTATCCTTGTTTATGTTATATTTCTTCATTTTCCGGTAAAGGGTTTTTGCGTCGATACCGGAAATCCTGGCAGAAGAGTCAATTCGTCCTTTGCATTGTTTTAAAAGTTTCATTATATACAGGACTTCGCACTCTGATAAGAAGGTTTCCATGTCGATATTGGTAACATGGTCATTAGGGGTATTAACGAATGCTTCTTTCTGTTGTTTTTGGTGGAGTATTGGCATATCGACCTCGTTAATTATATTGTCTTTTGCCATAATTACTGCCCTCTCTGTCAAGTTCTCGAGTTCCCTGACATTGCCAGGCCAATGGTATGACATCATGATATTAAGGGCATTTTGAGAGATAGATTTAATATTTTTTTTAAACGCTTTATTATATTTTTCGATAAAGTGCAATACAAGCAAAGGGATATCTTCTAATCTTTCTTTCAAGGGCGGCAATTGAATGGGAATAACATTTAAACGATAGTATAAATCTTTTCTGAAACCCCCTTCTTCCGATAAGTTATTGAGGTCTTTATTAGTGGCGGCAATAACCCTTACGTCAACCTTTATTGTCTTATTTCCGCCAATCCTTTCGAAAGATTTCTCCTGCAATAACCTGAGAAGTTTTGTTTGCATAGAAAGAGGCAAGTTCCCCATTTCATCAAAAAAAACCGTACCTTTGTTTGCATGTTCAAACTTGCCTGTCCTCTGTTTTACAGCGCCGGTGAAAGCGCCCTCTTCATGTCCAAAAAGTTCTGTTTCCAGCAGCGACTCAGGCAATGCACTGCAATTTATGACGACAAAAGGAGCATCTTTCCTGCTGCTGTTGTGATGAACAGCGTGCGCTATAAGCTCTTTACCTGTGCCCGTTTCCCCGGTTATCAGTATCGTAGCGTCAGTGTCTGCCACCTGCATGATCAGGTCATATATTTGCCGCATTCTGTGCGACCCCCCTATTATATTGCCAAAGCTAAACCTCTCTTCCAGTTCCTTTCGTAATGCCCTGTTTTCTATTATCAGATTTTGTTTTTCAAAGGCGCGTTTGATGACCAGTCTCAACTCCTCTGCAGAAACTGGTTTCGTGAGATAATCATAAGCGCCTATCTTTATCGCTTCCACAGCAGTTCTCACGCTGCCATATGCAGTCATCATAATCAAAAATACTTCCGGATATTCAAGCTTTAATTGTTTTAATAATTCAAACCCATCCATTTTAGGCATTTTAAGGTCTGCAATAACCAGATCATGCGGCGATTTTCTATAAATACTCATCGCCTCCAAACCATTAGACGCCGTACTGATCTCGTATCCTTCGCTGTCCAGAACACTTTTAATACTACCGAGGACGTATTCGTCATCCTCCACCACCAGTATCTTTTTTTCCCCAACCATTGGTTAATAATCTCGCTCAAAATTAACAAAGAGGCTGTTTTTAGCCGTTTTTCGCAAATAAAAGACCTATTTCCGCCGCTATTTAAAAACAATATTTAATACGTGATAAATACAACCTATTGCAGTGCAATATGTTATACCGTTGAGGTGTTTGTTGGCACACCTATTGCCCTATGTTGTAGTAGAACTATTAGAATTCATTTTAAATATTTACAAGGAGTTTACTATGAAAAACATTAAAAACGCCGGTTTTGAACAAAGCATTTATTCTGAACCAGAGGTAATAATAGATAAAGTTGTTGACAATAAGAGATACCGGTTTTGCAGGTTTCCCGCCAACGAGAATCTCTATAAGGAAATAAGCAGCATTGCCAGGCGCTGGAGAGACGGAGAAATATCTCAAACAGATGCCTCCGGGTTGCTGGAGATTGCTTCACTTCCCTACGAAAGATGGATTTTTGATATGATTGCCGACCTTGCCGAGGAGACGAAACACCTTGAATATATTGCGGATGACAATGACTATAAGGGTGTAAAGGCGATTGCCTTCTTACAACATGGCAATGAGAGATCATATAATATCCAATATAAATAAAGCCCTTGCATACTGAATCATAGCGGAAACTATGCATCAGTTTTTAAAATCGGCAGTAGTATCTGAAAAGTGGTTCCCTCATTAAGGGTGCTTTTGATGCCGATCTTTCCGGCGTGTTCCGTTATAATATTGTAACATATCCATAAACCCAACCCTGTGCCGGTCCCTTTTTTCGTGCTAAAAAAGGGCTCAAAAATATTTGGCAAATCTTTTTCCCTTATTCCGCATCCGTTATCGGCAAACTCAATCTGTAACTGATTGTTTTTTGCTTGTGCAGTTATATTAATAGTTCCGCCGTTTGGCATTGCGTCAAGAGAATTGAGTATAAGGTTTGTAAACACCTGTTCTAATTGGTTGGAATGGCATCTTATGCAGGGAATATTTTTGTCAATCGTTTGTTTTACCGTTATTTTTGACTGAGAAAGTTTCTTCTGTAATAAATTCACGACATTTTGTATGTGATAATTAATATTATGATCGCCTTTTTCTTCCATTATATGCAGGTTAGAGTCTAACAAACTCCTTACAATTCCCGCTATCCTGTAAATGCCGTCCATGACGAGTTCCACATATTTCCTTTTCTCATCCTTCTCCCCCATTCTCTCCAGCAACAATTGCAGGTAATTAATAATGCCTTCCAGCGGGTTATTGATCTCATGCGCAACGCTTGAGACGACCCTGCCTGTTGAAGCCAGCTTTTCCGCCTCTAACAGTTGCGATTCCAGACTTTTTTCCGCCGTAATATCCCTGTAAACGGACCTGATGGCGGTAATTCTGCCATTATCATCACAAATATGATTATCGTTCAGGCTGACGTCTATAATGCATCCGTCTTTTTTTATAAGTTGTAGTTCTGGTCCCTTTACAAGCTGTCCGCTCAAACGTTTGGGTAATAATTTTTTCATTACTTCCCTGTTTTTTTTCGTTTGAAAATCGAAGATATGCCTTCCTATAAGTTCCTCTTTTTTATATCCTAAAATCTCTGCGCCTGTTTTATTGCAATTGATTATAATCCCGTTTTCATCGTTTGTTATATAGATATCCGGAGCATTATCATAAAGGTCTTTGTATCTTTTCTCAGACTCCCTTGTTTTTTTAAATAATCTGGCATTTTCCATGGCGATGGCCAACTGTATGGCAATCTGTTTCAGTAGTGTAAAATGTTTTTCAGAAAAGCTGTTTTTTTTTGAACTTCCAAAGTTAATCGTTCCGATAATATTGCCTTTGTATTCAAGCGGGAAACTGAGCCGCGACATTATACCTTCTTTGAGCAACAGACGATCTGGCTCAAAAGCGCTTTTTGAAGTATCTCTCACAATAAACGGCCTGCCGGTAAAAGTTACCTGCTCTAACAAGCTCCCTTCTTTTCTGAGCCAGTCATTTTCGCTAATTGCCGTGTAATCATACGATTTGTCCATGGCGGCAACCTCAACATTTTGTTTTTTTTCATCAATCAAGGCAATGCTGACCCTGTCAAACTCCATGACGCGCTTCAGCTCATTACTTATTGACCTAAATAGCATATCCGACATAAGATCAGAAGAAACAATCTTATTAATATTGTATATAATTTCCTTCTGATGTTCCATTTCCCACATTTTGGTAATATCCTGAACCAGCTCAAGCACATGGGTAATATTTCCCTGAACGTCTTTGATTGGTGACCCAATAAAGTGGTAATATTTCTTCTCGTTGTCCCTGCCAATTACCAGCTTTTTTATTTCTTCTCTCTTACCGCTCATAAATACGCGTTTTGCAGTGCAGTCCTCCGTGGAAGCATTGCCGCAGCCAAAAATTTTATTACACGCATCATTTTTAAAACCATATACCATTCCAAACTGTTCCACGAAGGGTTTGTTGCCCCACGTAATCTTCATTTCTCTATCGATGAGGCATAAGTATGCGCCTATTCCGGTCACTATCATATCGAGTTTCTTTTCTTCTCTCTCCAGTTCCGCACGTGCTTTTTCAAGGTCGTTCAGCATGTACAATGTTGCTTCTCTAAAGTCTGACAATTCATTTATAAGTTTTTTTGTATGCCTCATATCCCTGGCAACGCCGACAACATTTATCACCTCTCCATCGCTGTTACGCATTATACGCCCGCAAAAATTCACAGGGATATCTTCTCCTTTATGCGTATGATACATAATATCGTAATCCTTTAATACATCTTCCTTCCAAAGATCACTCCAGCTCCGGTTCGCAATGGGGTTGTCTTTGTCTCTCAGGATCATATCTATATTATTGCCAATTAACTCCTTTTCTTCATACCCTAACAGATCGAGCATTGATTTATTTACGGTTTTTATCCTGCCATGTTGGTCTACCACAACCAACGTATCGATCATGCTTTCAATTAAATTTTCCACATAAGCCTTTGACACAGTAGTCTTCTGCATATCTTCTGTCATTTTGTTTATAGAGGTAGCCAGCATTCCAATTTCGCCCCCTGAGGAAAGATGTATCCTCTTGTCAAGATCACCGTCGGCAATGGCGGCCATTACACGTGATATTTTTGAAATGGGGCTTGTAATCAACCTTTTTGTCAATAAGTATGTAATAAAAACAATTGCGGCAACAGAGACCAGTGCAATACAGATAAGTATTATTATGTTTGATTTCACGCTTGCATGAATAAGTCTTAATGGCGCTATGACGCTTATCGCTCCCCACAAATTGCCCTCCTTATATGCCTCATTCTCATGACCGGGAATGGTTGTTTTTCCTGCATGCCCTCCGTGGCATCCGAGACAGGACTTCTTCATATAGAGTGGGGCAATATAACGAAATATTTTTTCATTATTTATGCCAAACGACTCACCACAATACGCATCATGTGGTTTCTGTTCTTCCATGTTTTTCAAGACGGCTTCTTCCAAATCATCCGGGTGGTTATCTGTATTTATGTGTTTCAGTGCTATCAGCCGAACCGTGTATGGTCTGTTTTCGTTGATGGTGTTGGAAAATTCCGCGCAGATTTCTGAAGGGTGCAAATGTATAAAAACCGTATTGCTGCCAGCGCGGCCAGTATTGAAACTATTCTGAGCCTCTGCTAAACGACTGTGGATCATTTCTATTTGCTTAACAAGAATGTTTGCATGTTTTTTTATTTCGTCTTCCAGCAAATAGTCTTGCCTTTTAATGATCAGTGTAAAGCTTACCCCCAGTACCAGTGGTACAAAAAGGCTGATTGATAAGATATATTTAGCGCCCAGTTTCATAGATTATATTTATTTTGGTTTTTTTAAAGCGTAAAGGTCTTCTTCCATTTTTTTCATCTTTAATTCCCTGCCGACAGCTACTTTTGCAAAGTTCTCCAATTGTTCGGCTTTTTTCTTGAAATCATCCCGCGATTTTTCCAATTCCGAGGTTCTTTTCTTCACATCTTCTTCAAGATTTCTCTTTATGTCCTCCAGTTCCCTTGTTCTGTCTTTTATTTTGTCCTGTAATGCCGCATTCAAGTCCTGAACTTTTGTGATTTTAACAAAGTCAAGCCATGATGTGACGTCTGCATATTCACTGATATTTAATCCCTTAACCTCTTCTTCGGTGCTGATTCTAATGCCTACCAGTTTCTTCATACACCAGAAAAATAAAAGTCCCAATGAAAAAGCCCAGGCAAATGCCACAATAATTCCCAGACATTGCACGCCAACCTGTAAAAGGCGGCTGAAGTTTGTCATTGAAAATGCAGACACGGGAGTAAACAAGCTAACGGCCAGGGTGCCCCAGACGCCGCAAAATCCGTGGACGGGAACCGCCCCCACCGGGTCGTCCACTCTTAATATCTTTTCGATAAAATCCTTAGCCAATATTGCGATGATGCCTGCGCATAATCCAACTATACATGCATATACGGGGCTCACCCTGCTGCAACCTGCGCCAATGGCAACGATTCCCCCCATGATTCCTAAAAGTATTTCTGCGGCGTCCAATGTTTTGTTTTTCAGTTTTCTGAAAACTGCAGCAGCAACACCCGCTACCGACCCAGACAAGGTTGTATTGATAATTACCAACCCGATGCTGGTATCAGCCTGCAAAAGAGCCCCTCCGTTAAAACCAAACCAGCCAAACCACAAAAAAAATGTACCTATTGTGGCAAGTGGTAGATTGTGTCCGTACATCCTGTTCACGGTGCCATCAGGATTAAACTTTCCGGTCCTCGGCCCCAGCACAATGGCGCCCGACAAAGCAATCCATCCGCTTACAGAATGGACTACCGTAGAACCGGCAAAATCTATAAATCCGAGCCTTTCAAGCCATCCATACTGCTGGGTATGCAATAAATGTCCCCATGCCCAATGGCCAAAGACGGGATAAATCAGGCAAACAACAACAATGGTCGTACAAATATGAGTTAACAGTTTTGCTCTTTCGGCATAAGCGCCAGATGTAATAGTGGCTGCGGTACCTGCAAATACCAGTTGGATAAAAACAAAGGCATATCCCAGGGAGGTTAGATGAGTATCAATACCATATAACAGAAAATTACTTATGCCGATATAGCCGTTATAGCTCACGCCAAACATAATCCCAAACCCTACGATAAAATATGTTATGGAACTTATAAGAAAATTCAATATATTTTTTATGGAAACGCTTATGGCATTTTTTGCCTGTACTGAGCCAGCTTCATATGCCGTAAAACCCACCTGCATGAAAAAAACCATGCTGGCAGCGACAATAATCCAGATAAAATCAAGTTTTTTCTGGATTATTTGCAGGGATGTTTCCTCATTTTCAGCATAAACATTATAATGCGGGTAAAAAACTAATGCGGTCGCTATAATGCAGGCAAAGATAATTATTATTTGCCTTTTGTGCCTGTTATCGCCTTGTATGTTACTCATTCTGCGCTCCCTTGTTTTCTAAGGAATTATTTACAGTATCATCTTCATAATTCAGTATTATTCATTTGTTTTCTGCTCATCTTTTCATCATGCTGGAATATTCGGCACGATGGCAACGATTCTTTGTATGATAATACTATTTTGGGGATTTCCAAGTTTTGCGTGGGGCAAGTTATCGGGTTTTTTAGATGAACGTGTAGACTTAAAATGTTTTGATGTGATTTTCGTATTCATCATTTGACAATAGACAATCCTGCCAAGTCGGACAATCATCAATCATCCCATCCGGAACAAATCATTGCGGCTAAAAACGCTTCTGATAAAAATGGCAATAGGGTTGTTTCCCGGTTTTATGATAATAGCCCTGATGATAATCCTCGGCAAACCAAAATTGCCCGGCCTTTTCCACGGTGGTGGCTATTTTGTAGCCTTTATCCTTAAGAATATTGATCAGTTTTTCGGCAGTTTTCTTTTGTTCCTCTGAATTATAGAAGACGGCGGAACGATACTGGTAGCCGATATCGGGTCCCTGACGATTGATCTGAGTGGGGTCGTGGATTTCAAAAAATAAACGTGTAAGTTCCTCATAGGAGACAATGGATGGATCAAAGACCACTTCTACGGCTTCGGCATGGCCTGTGGCTCCCGAACAGACTTCCTCATAGGTAGGATTCTTCTTTGTGCCGCCGATGTATCCGGAGGTAGCTGAAATAACACCCTCTTTGTCCCCGAAGTAATGCTCCACACCCCAGAAACAGCCGCCGGCGAAGAAGGCCTTCTCCGTATTCACGACCTTCGTCTTTTCAGCCGATATGAAATTCAGTGAGAGAGAATTCACGCAGTGGCGGGTGTTCTTTTTGGTGAGGCCTTCACCCAAAAAGACATGTCCGAGATGGGCGCGACAATTTTTGCAGACTATTTCAGTACGTATGCCATCGGAATCGAGGTGCCTTTCCACGGCGCCGGGAATTTCTTCGTCAAAGCTGGGCCAGCCGCATTGGGCGTCAAATTTATCATCGGAGCGATACAGAGGTGCGTCACAGCGCTTGCAGGTGTATGTGCCCTTTACATCGTGATAATAATATTTTCCGCTGTAAGGGCGTTCAGTGCCTTTGTGGACGATAACGCGTTCTTCTTCGGGAGTTAAGGGATTGACCTTCATTTTCTTATCCTGAGCATTAAGGTTTAGGGTTATGAACAAACTTAAACTAAAAAAGAGAATGATTTTCTTCTGCATACTATTTTCGCTCCTTATGAAATTTTCCATGCCCAAATGGTCAGCTTGCCCCGATGAAGCCGGATTTTAAGCCAACCAGAGGGAAACGATAAAGGGCTGCTGGTTTTGTTGTTTTAAGGGTGACGCATCCGGACTCCCTCCCCTGCCGGAAGAATTATACGGTTAAAAGGTAGAAAGAATATCAAATATTGAACAATGAATAAAGAATGCCGAAGGATAAGAGAACTTCGTAATTCGAAATTCCCTGAAGGTTGTTGAGAAGGGCAACCGCTAATGAACAACAATGAACGTGAATCTTCATTCAAAATTCAAATAATTTGTCTCGCTTCAATCTTTCCTAACATTTTATTATTCTTCTTGCTGAAGCATGAGAATAACGCATGGACGGATTTTTCAGAAGGCTAAAATGTTACAAAATTTTAAATATACCCAAAATATTTATTTTAACAAAGTAATGTAATAAACTTAAAGAACTGTTTATTCTGCAATAGACTTTATCTCCTGCAATCAGTTCTTGTGCTCAAACGATTTTGTTAAATGTTCAAAGCTCATATTCACCATTACCGCATTATGTGGAATTAAAACATATTTCCAGGGTTTCCCTCCATTGGAAATAGTAAAATCTGTAGCAACCTTACAATACTCTAAGGCTGCCTGGGCTTTTCCCTGAACATCTTCCGATTCAATATCTGCCTCTTTCTTCGTTTCTATAAGATAAATAGCATCTTTTGTTTCCACGACAAAATCAGGGTTGTATTGCCTTGAATTGTGCTTCCAGTATAGGTGGAATTGATTAGATGCAGGCCTTAGCCACTTAAGAACTACTTTGTCCTGCTCTAAAATGACTGCAAAATCTTTTTCTGTCTTGGAATCAAATTTATACAGATTGTGGCATGCTTTTTTGAAACCACTAAATACCTTATTAGGAATGGCATTGGTTGGAGTGATTGTCTCGGTAAAATGATGAATGCAGTCTTTCGTGTATTTTGAAAAATTATGTTCTTCAATCCTTGTAAAAGGCTTTACCATTGGCTTTTCATAGCTTGGCGCTTCACAGTAAAAATGTTGCTTCATCTGGGAATAAATATAACTTCCAATCTCTTTTTTGTGAAATTGCACAACATTCATCAGTTTATCGTCGTCAAGATATGCCCTGAATTTCTCAATTGCCTGACCAGTTAATCTAAAAAGCAATTCAGTCTGTTCGTCATAATCTATTTCAGGGTAATTCATGAGTTCATTAACAATGATATTTTCCGGACCGTCATGTATGCCCCTGCCCTTCCCGCTTATAATATCAACACTGTTTTCCTGTTCACGGAGCTTTTTTACTAAAATTTCTTCCGACACCGGTTGGTAATTGAGACTCCTGGTATCAAGGTCAAAATCCTTAAAGCCCGACCTTACTTCATTGCTTTGCTGAATGGTGATTCTTGGAATTTCTATTATATTCTGTAAAAAATCATGTACCACCGCTTCATAGGCATCCTCAACTTCTTTTATCATCTCTGCAGTAAATAAATTTTTCTGAGGAGTACTGTAAATCTTTTGTTTTATTCTTTCTACAGCTATTTGTTTGATTTCTGACCTTGTCAATTCATTGACATTGGTTACGGTATTGTTTAGTCCCGGAAGTGTTGAAAGAATCGTCTTTCTGACTTCCAAGTTAATCTGGGCTTTTTGTCTCTGTTCAGGCTCAACAATAAGCCCAATCTTCCTTTGCTCTTCATCAAATTTTTGTTCAACGTTTGAAATGGAGGTAATCACCTCTTTTTGCCCAGTAATTTCCTGTGGATCAATTTCTATAATATTCTGCCTTTTAATAATAGAATCGGGTTGATTGGCTGCGTCAATTATTTCCTGAAATTTATCATGGGCTACTATGGTAAGTTTGTCCACTTTATCAACACCCGTTCTCTTGCTATATGGCAAGCGTAAACCCCTGCCAATAGTTTGTTCTCTTAAAGTCATAGACGTAGCCGTTCTTAATGGGATAATCGTATAGAGATTGGTTACATCCCAGCCTTCTTTGAGCATATTCACATGAATTACGATTTCTATTTTATTATCAGGATTTTCTAACGAAATTAGTTTTTCAATATTTTCTTCTTTTTCTTCCCCTGATTGGTTCGAGTGGATTTCCATTACCTTATCGGCATAATAACCTTCAAAAAATGCGTTTGAAATGATCAACTGCTTTAATTTGCCGGCATGGGTTGTATCCTGGGCAACAACCAGCACAAAAGGCTTTATCGTTTTTACTCTATTATCCCGCGCATAGATATCCAAAGCCACTTTCGTACTACTATCCATCAATTTCTTGTTTTTTATGCGTGTTTTTCATGCCGCCATTTCCGTAAGTGCTTTAATATCAAGGGCTGAAGCGGTCATCAGTGAACAAGAGAACTTCTGGCCTTTCTCCGTCAA
>NZ_CAADGZ010000043.1:0-25376 GCF_900696675.1 uncultured Candidatus Kuenenia sp.
TTAAAAACAAATGTTTAAGTTTTTTCAAAAATATTAACGAGTATACAGATGAATTGTCTACTCTTTTAACTGAAAATTTTCAAATTATTGGCGAGCAAATTTCGAAAATCTGATTTGTTTGACTATAACTTCATTAATATCCAACCATATATCTGTAATTGCTTCGCCTTTTGCTTCATCAAGATAACGAATTAATCCAACCTTACCAGATGGATAGTCATATATTCGTCCTTTTTTACGGAACTCCGCTATCGACTTTTCAGAGTAGTCACCAATGTTATCTATTCTATACCAACGACCATCCTTATCTTGCTTGTTAAATTTCGACAGAATGTATTTTTGATCGTATTCTTTAAATTGTGCGTTCCATGTATATGAATCACTTTTTGTGTAATACAGCATACTGTCTGATGAACGAGCATACTGGCGCGATATGGCTTTTGCTCCACGAGGAGGCTGTCTTTTCCAACGAATTTCATTTCGATAAACACTTGTACCGAAAACTTCCTCCATGACAAGCCTCATGAAGGAATTCACCCGCCAATCACAATGCACATAAATACTCCCATTTTCCACCAGCAAATCCCGCATCAGCACAAGGCGTTCGTAGATCATGGCGATGAAGCTGTCAGCGCCCTTGCCCCAGGTATCGCGGTATGCCAGTTCTTCCAGCACATTGGGTTTCTTGGTGAAGGTGTCGTCGCCGATCTCTATGTCCATCGAGAAATCCGCGCCCACATCAAATGGCGGGTCGATGCAGATGAGCTTAATGCCGCCCTCCTTTTCAATTTCCGCGCGGAGGGGGCCGTTTTTCAGGGATGAAAGAATGAGCTTGTTGTCGCCCCAGATGAGTTTGTTCGTCCATCCGGATTTCTGACGGCCTCTTGTGTCGAAAAGCGGACGTTGAACAGGATATTTGTCAACTGCGGCGATACGGGAATGATCACCAATAACCTTTCCGGATTTGCGTTTATTGACGGCCATTATCGGTTTCGAATTACGAGGTTCATCCACCTGTTCGATTACCTGAAAAGGCAAAACGAGATTAGTCACTTCACTGGTTTTGCCGTTCCATACCAGTTCCACCTCACGCTTGTCGTCAAAGAGCATAAAGCGGTACTTATCGGGAAGCGGCTTATCCGCTTCAATAAGTTTCAGTATTTCGCGTTTTTCGGTATCAGTAAGTTTCATTTACAACATCCCTTTGTTTCTGATCAGGGTTGTTTAGCGGGCTAACGCATAGCTAACCGGCATGCAGCTTTTTTACGCGTCCGGTTGAGCGTTTTGTTAAGCGTGTAGTTTTTTGCGCAAGCTTTATCAATGACAGAAGTGCAGTATTAACGGCTTCTTCGTTTGGAAAAGCCTCAGCAACTTCCGGTTTAAGAATAATAACATTTGATGACTTACGCAGGCGACTTACATACTTGCCACGCACCAAAGGGACTGGGAAGTCTGAACGTTTATACTCCGCACGCAATTCATCTTTTTCTGTCTGTTTAACCTTCTTCATAAATCTTTCGCTCTCCTTTGCCCGCTATGCGAGCGCTTATAATTCGTATAGTCTCGCCTCGCTCGGTGTGTGCGACCACTAATAACCGACCTCGTTCCGAAACGCCGAAAGTAATGTATCTGCATTCGCCAATAGAATGATCCGGGTCAGCGCCAGTTGCAGCCATAGGGTCACTCAACGCCATTGAAGCTTCCTCGAATGAGACCTTGTGCTTTCGCAAATTTGAGCGTGCTTTCTTCGGATCCCATTCGAATTTCATTTCATGTTCCTTTAAATATTATATCAATAATTGGATAGCGTTAAGCAAATTTATAATTTATGACAGTAATTAATCCCACTGTTATTCTTAGAAATTGGGAACCGGGAATTTGGACCATTTGTTTAACAGTCGCTGTCCCTATTTTCTCCAAACTCAAACGAGCGCTATTCATGGTCGGATTGAATGATTCGTTAGCTTTTCTTATTTCTCAGGATCCCTTTGCCCTGACATAATCGCAATGGTATTGATGATTGCTCTTGTCGCCTCCGCGCAGAGAGCGGCTTCTCGGAAGCTTGCTGTGCGCTTATGCTGAAGGCCTACTGCAAGCTGAACAGTTGTTTTGGCAAACTTCCGGTGTGTCTCATTGGAGTTTCCAGCTAACTCTGCGGCTATGTAGCTTTCCAGCATTCTCGCTGCATCAGTATTACTAGGCGATATGCTGTCAACACTGCTATGTTTCGTTGAGTCGTAAACTGCTTGAGCCAATGAAATAATAGCTTCTCTACATAAAAAGCCAACCGTTTGAAAATCTTCCTCATTTTCTGCATAGGCTAATGCATTATTTATCTTATCGACGTTACGATCAACCCGCGCCCAACCAGTAGGTTCTTGCGGCTGAACTGTCGAAGTTGTTTTGCTTTTCATCGTTAGGGCATCCAACAATGGCTGATAAAGAGTGCCAATATAATTTCTTCTTGCTTGCCAACTGGGGAGACTACCGTCGCTCCACTTTCCGTACCAACCCCAAAGATCATGATAAGGATTTGGGGCGTCAATCCCCATATCCTGCAATTTTTGCAGAATTTCAAATCGTCTGTGGTTATACTGGGCATTAACATCTTTAATCTTAGGACCTCCGGTGGCAACTGCAATCATCAACCCTTTTTGCGACTCTATCTTTTGAATTAATTCCTTCAACTCAGGCATAGGTATAGTATTGTTTATCTGCATACGAGTTTCCTCTGGCAAAGTGACCGCACGTATTCGTAAGTTCTTAATATAAGTGCTGCCAGGAAGGATAGCCGAAAAGGCATATAATATTTCTTCTCCCAATGGATGGTCATGTCTTGAAAGAATCTCATATGCCGTGCGAGGGCCTCGCAGTTCTATAGATAAACCGTCCAATTGATTACTCCCATTCATCCAGGAATCTACAACTTCACAATTTTCCACAGAGCACATTTTGAGAATATCTGCTGCCTCTTGTTCTCCGCCATCTATCAAGAATTGAATGGCTTCATTAATAATCTTATCATCCATTATCATCAGTAATATTTGTCGTTATTTAAGAAGCAAACGAAATGGAGGGCACGCAGGGGCAACCGCCATTGCAAAAACCACAGATGCTATTCCCGGCCGGGTCGAGCCGGATGTTATCTGTTCAAGTTGTGTAGGTTGGGATAAGTAAAGCGAAACCCAACAAATTAAAATATTCATGTCCTACCTTTACGTCACATTTAGTTTTAAGTAGCAATGAAAGCTGGAATTGGTCACTCAACGATTAAACTCAGCGTCGGCTATCAACCGTCCGATGGGGGGACTTGTTGGACGTCCTTTTTTGCCTTTTAATAATTTCGGTTAATGATCTCAATGCCTCATTTACAGAGTCGTGGTCAGGGAAAAACTTTGCAACATCCGGATCTATAACCACGACATTTGTCCCTTCATTGTATTTTTTTGCATATTTTCCCTGAATCCCTTTGCTGAAATCGTACTCTTCAAGCATGTCTGGATCTTTTTGCTTTCTCTTCATATTGTTTCCTTTCGTTTTTTGTTGTTTTTCTTGCGCTGATTATTCTGATTTTATCTTCTCTTTCCGTATGAACAATTACCAAAAGACGATTTTTACAGGAATTTCCAATTAAAATGAACCGGTCCTCTTCGTCAGAGTGCAAAGGATCATAAATCGTTAATGACAGGATATCTTTGAAAGCAGTGCTTGCCTCATCAAAAGATACGCCGTGAATATTTATATTCCTTCCCGCCTTGATTGGATCCCAATCAAACAAAAGCATGTTTCATCTCTTTTTGATTTAATTATCGTTGTACAGGTTGGGTTGAGTAAAGCGAAACCCAACAAATTAAATTATTCTTGCCCTACGTTTACGTCAAATTTAATCTCAGTACCTGCTCCCTAATTGCTATCATAAGCGCCTTGCTTTATTTAATGGATAAAAAACAGTGGAAAATAAAAAAGTGCCTTTCTATTTTAATCGTAAGATATTTTTCAAAGCCTTATCAAGTGCTTCCATTTCTGAATTTGAAATGTCTCCGTATTTTTTATGATTCTCTTTGTACTTACGGTTTGAATTTGGTCGCAGCAACCCTTAGACTCGTTGAACAAATATTTTGATTTAATCAGGAACTCAAAAGGATAGATTTTACTTACATTGCCGGTAATTGGAATAACAATGGCTCGATTGCCGTGTATAGCCATTTCTTTTGGGGGAAAACAACGACGGCTGGCCGTGTTTTTTGAATTTCAGTGCCTGAAGGGTTAGCGGGGGCTTGGACGAGAACAATATCGCCTTTTTTCAGTTCCATTCTTCGTCCTCAAATCCTAATTTTTCCCAATCCTCGAAATCCTCTACAGGTTTTTTGAAACCCTCAATCATCTCCGATCTAATCATCAATTCCTGTTGTAATTCGTGAATCAAATGCTCTTTTTCTTGTATTGACAGGTTTTCAAAGCTTTGAGGCACATTCAAAACAACTTGCATTCTTAGCTCCTTTCCGGGATAAGCAGGGATTAACTATGATTCCAATTTTGCCACAATATTACACAAGGGTATTAATTTATTGTATAGCAATCTCTGGAAAATGGTCATTTGGCCCAGTCTGAAAGCGAAACCCCAACAAATTAAATTATTCGTGTCCTACCTTTACGTTAAATTTAATTTCATTACCTGCTCTCCAGTCGCTAGCATAAGCGCCTTGCTTTACATAGCAATGAAAGCAGAAATATGGCCACTCATCAGGTGATTTTGCCAATCCGTGTTTAAGCTGAATAATTACGCACGGACAAACCTTGTTTGTCCGTGTTGAACTGGTACTACATTGTCTATAAATCACAAATGGTGAGCTTCTTAAGTATCCCTATACAAAACAGGAGTTATGAGGTTCAGGATTGCTTTGCGGAGTTTTGCACTGAAGCAAAACAATACGATACTAATCATTGCCGGATGTGCATACCGCAAAGCAATCCATTTCTAAGGAAGAGAAAGATATATTATACGTATAGAATACGTGTTTTCCGCGAATGCAACTCAAAAAAAAATATTTACATAAGATTATAAAGATATTGGTAATCCGACCTCTGTTTTCCCAAATTAATTGTCTGTTAACGCACGTTCGCCATTTTTTCTTCCATAACTTTGTCAAATTCGGCAAGGGAAGGGTTAATAATTTTTGGCTCATATAATTTGTTAATCACGGCTTCCTGTGTTTTTAAACCATTCCCGGTAATGGAAATGACGATGGATTCATCACGCGGTATCTTTCCTTGTTCGATCAGTTTTTTCGTTACCGCCACGGTAACGCCGCCAGCCGTTTCCGTAAAAATACCTTCTGTTCTGGCAAGCAATTTAATACCCTCAACAAGCTCATCGTCCGTTACATCTTCTGCCCATCCACCGGAAACATTAATGCTTTTCACCGAATAAAAACCATCCGCGGGGTTTCCAATTGCTATCGACTGCGCTATGGTATTGGGCTTTACCGGCCTTATCACATCCGTCTTGCCTTTGACCGCCGTAGTAATCGGAGAACTTCCACTGGCTTGAGCACCATGTAATTTTGTATCTGCGCCATCAATAAGACCTAGTTGTACAAATTCTTTTATTGCCTTTCCAATCTTTGTAATTAATGATCCGCCCGCCATGGGCACGACAATATGCTTTGGCACTTTCCAGCCCAGTTGTTCCATGATTTCATAACCAAATGTCTTTGATCCCTCACCGTAATATGGTCGTATATTTACGTTTACAATCGCCCAACCATATTTATCGGCAATTTCAGAACATAACCTGTTTACCTGATCATAATTTCCAGTTACTTTTATCACATTAGGATTATATATCAGCGTGCCAATAATCTTGCCCTGTTCCAGGTCTGCTGGCATAATAATATAACTTTCCAGGCATGCCTGAGCCGCCTGTGCAGCTACTGAGTTTCCCAAATTGCCGGTAGTTGCGCATCCAACAATCTTGTAGCCAAATTCTTTTGCCTTTGACAATGCAGTTGAAACCACTCTGTCCTTAAAGGAAAACGTAGGATAATTTACCGAATCATTTTTTACATAGAGTTCTTCTACGCCCAGAATTTTTGCCAGATTATTCGCCTTTACCAGCGGCGTAAATCCCACCTGGCTTCCAACAGTCGGTTCGCCGTCTATCGGGAGCAGTTCTTTGTAACGCCACATTGTATTGCTGCGCGATTGAATAACTTCTCTGTTTATAACCTTTTTAATGCCCTCGTAATCATAATCTACCTCTAAAGGCCCGAAACAAAAACTGCAAACATGTAATGGTTCTTTTGGATATTCTTTTCCGCATTCCCTGCATTTTAATCCGTTTACATAACCCATTTCTTTCTCCGTATATTTCAGCAATAAAAAAAGCCTCTTTCCTAAAAATAAGATAGGATGAGGCTTTTATTTGTTCTCCTATCTTATCTTTTCCCAAAAACTTGAGACAGGAATTAGCACCTGCACCATGTTCAGACGTAATCTGAACAGGCCGGTTGCTGTGGCTTCACAGGGCCAGTCCCTCTGCCACTCCGGATAAGATACTGTATAAGTTAGGATTCTATCTGAAATCAGGTAAACAGTCAACCGTTAATCTGGAATACCAAATAATCAGAGTGCGATTCCCCTTTTAGTTAATTTTGTTTATCACAACACCGGTAATTAATTTGGGATAAAAATAGGTTGACTTTGGCGGCATTACCTTGTGCGCCAGAGCGATTTCCCTTACTTGTTCTATCAGAGTCGGCCGCAAAATAAATGCCGCCTGAAAAGCACCTGATTGTACGAGTGATACAGCTTCTGTTTCATTCTTTACATACTTTATAAAATCTTTCAAACCTGCTTCGTCGGAATTTATTCCCAATATCCTTTTTAAAACGATGCTATGGAGT
Organism: uncultured Candidatus Kuenenia sp.; assembly: GCF_900696675.1. NCBI lineage: Bacteria > Pseudomonadati > Planctomycetota > Candidatus Brocadiia > Candidatus Brocadiales > Candidatus Brocadiaceae > Candidatus Kuenenia > uncultured Candidatus Kuenenia sp. The sequence continues at coordinate 6,906 of NZ_CAADGZ010000043.1, forward strand.
ATGCCTGCGTCTAAATGCTTCCATTCCGGATGATCATTTGCAAACACCTTTTCTAATATCCTTTTATCATTTAACCGCAACAGGCTGTATCTATCACCCTGCCCTGCGTACATTACGAAGCAATGGGGAGCACTATCGCTATTGAGTTTTCGCATGATAGCATCAATCCCACCGCTGTTTTCCATGTATTCAATCTCAAAGAACTCTTTAAGACTATGCAGGACATGGTCTGGGTTAAAGTCCTTTATTTGCCGGACTACACGATGAAAAGGGAATATTTGCAGCCCCGGATTATTCATAGAAACACACACCATCATCACATAATCCGAAGGTAATTCCCTATTTTGCCCGCCATTTTCTTTATGTTTCTGCTCTTTATAAACTAACGATGTTTCATAGCGATGGTGTCCATCAGCGATAAAAAGGGCTTTTCCCTTCATTATTTCAATGAGCTTATCGATAGTCTTTTTTTCTCTAATGACCCAAAGTTTGTTTGTTACACCGCTGTCGTCAACAAAATCGATTTCCGGTTTTGTTGTGGTTATTGAATGTAAGTAATTATCAGCGGCATTGTCTTCATCTGGGAAAAGAGCAAATATTGAACTGAGATTTGCCTTACATGATTGCATAAGTTTCAGGCGGTCTGCCTTGGGACCTGGAAGGGTCTGCTCGTGAGGATAAATGGATCCTGTATCAAACGGCTCAAGCCTTACCAACGCAATGAAGCCCCGGCGAATAAAATGCTTACCGCCATAGGAAAATTCCTGATCATAGATGTAAATTGCCGGTGCATCCTCTTGTTTCAATATGCCCGCCTTCATCCACTCCTCAAGAAATTCCGAGGCGCGGGTATATCTGTTATCCGCTTCCGTATCTTCGGGAAATTCCTTTCCCAAATCCAAACGAATCATATTATTCGGATGATTCCTATAATACCGCTCCTGTTCTGCGGGAGATATGACATCATAAGGAGGCGTCATTACTGCCGAGCAATCTTTTATAATGTCATGATTGTATCTCAAACCACGAAAGGGTTTTATTATTACCATATTTTATGACCACTCACCTTTCTTATACAACATCAGTTTCCGTTCTTATACAACATCAGTTTCCGTAATTAAATACGCTGATAAAAACCGAATTTTCGTAACACTTTAGTTTTTTGAAAAAGTAGGGGCGAAGCATTTGCCCGTTTGGGTATGAACGCATTTATGACAATTTATAGCAAATGCTTAGCCCCTACACTATGAGACAAACATCGCTATTATTGGAATTTTTCAAAACCCTAAATTGTTACAAAACTTTTAAGTTCCCCATAATAATTCTTAAGGAAATTAAGCTTGCCTATAAAAATCTCTTTATTGTCAGGAAGCCAATTCATCTGATTCTTTCGACATAATTCTTTAATAGATATTCTTTCATCTTTCTGAATTTTTTAGTCTCCCAATACTTTTTGATACTACGAAGCCTGAATTCCATCAGTATTTTATAGTTCTCACAGGCCATAGGTTTGCCATTTTTTATAACCTGATATAAGAGCAATGGAGGCGCCTCATTTAAAAAAGCAACATCTACTTTTTCAGTTTGAAAGAAATCAATGACGGTATCGTAAACAGCGGTTTTATCATAACGCCGGTTTTCAAAATAAACACCAATATCAATATCGCTATCTTTATGAAAACTGTCTGTAAGGATCGAACCAAATAAAAAGATTATGTCTGCACCTGTAAGGTGCAGTAATCCATCATAATCCCTGTTGAGTATAATATCTTTTGTTATCATGGATTTACAAGATGTGTTCAGATTACAACTCTGAACACACAAGAATCTGTTTTAATTACTGGGCGCAGGTTACAAACTTAGCAATTATTCCAAAAGTTTTTTAAACTCCTCGATAGATAAGTATGCATCTCTTATTAATGACCGCAATAGACCACGATCCAAGGTGTTATGCGCTGGAATAGAGAGGGTTGTAATAACACCCTCTTTTTTCAGTATTATGTGACAATTACTACCAACTCTTACAAATTTCCAACCGGCTTTCTCAAACGCTTTTACCGCCTCTTTACCAGAAATTACCGGCAGTTTTGATGCCACTTTATATTGTAACCTCAAAATAAGCCAACTCTTTGGTTTGCGTTACCAAATCCTTATCCAAAGCTTCCAAACAGGCCTTAATGGCGTCTTTTATATTTTCTATAGCATCCTCAATAGTGTCCCCTTGAGAATGACATCCAGGTATGGCAGGACAGTGGGCTACAAAACCAAAGTCTTCACCCTTTTCTATCAATACGCGATAAACCATAATATGGCACTCCAGGATTCACACCTTCAAAAACTTATCAATAGTGTAGGTATTGGAAGCCAGAAGCTGGATTACTGTTTCTATTCTCCAACTTCTAGCCTCTCATGTATTTACTTCCCAACGTTCTTTGCACCCTCAGTAATAAACGATTACCGCACTTCAAACACCCGCTTCCTTACGTAACGTATCCACCATATCAGTCTTTTCCCAGGTAAATGAATCCTCGGTACGGCCAAAATGTCCATGTCTGGCGGTAATCTTATAAATTGGCCTTCTCAGATTCAATCTCTTGATAATACCGCTGGGCGTCATATCAAAAACTTTTTCACAAATCTGAGTAAGCCTTTCATCCGGGAGTTTACCGGTACCTTCTGTAGTAATGTGAACAGACAATGGTTTTGCCACTCCAATAGCATACGCCACCTGCGCCTCACACCTGTCTGCCAATCCTGCTGCTACTAAATTTTTTGCGATATGTCTGGCTGCATAACAAGCGCTTCTGTCAACCTTTGTTGGATCTTTTCCGGAGAAAGCACCTCCGCCATGACGACCCCATCCGCCATACGTATCAACGATAATCTTCCTGCCAGTCAAACCGCAATCCCCCTGCGGACCGCCGATTACAAAACGCCCTGTAGGATTAATATGATAAATCGTTTTGCTGTCCAGCAAGTTTACCGGTATCACCTGTTTGGCAACCTTCTCGATCATGTCCGTTTTAATAGTGTCATGTTTAACATCAGGGGCATGCTGTGTAGAAATAACAACAGTATGTACTCTGATAGGTTTAAGGCCTTCATACTCAACCGTAATTTGAGACTTAGCGTCAGGACGCAAATACTTTAATGTCCCGTTTTGCCTCAATTCGGCATGCTTTATGATTGCCCTGTGTGCCAGCATAATTGGAAGGGGCATTAATTCCGGCGTATCATTGCAAGCGTAGCCGAACATCATTCCCTGATCTCCAGCGCCTTCTTCTTTATGTAGTCCTTCACCGCTTACCCCCTGTGAAATATCCGGCGATTGTTTGCCAATGCTTGTAAGAACCGCGCAGGTATTATAGTCAAATCCCATAGACGCATCGCAATAGCCTATTTCTTTTATCGTATTCCTTACGATATCGGGTATATTTACATTCGCCTTAGTGGTGAATTCACCCGCAACAAAAGCAACCCCTGTTGTCACCAAAGTTTCACAAGCAACCCTGCTCATAGGGTCTTGTTCCAGCATAGCATCTAATACGCTATCGGATATCTGATCAGCTATTTTGTCAGGGTGTCCCATTGAAACAGATTCCGAAGTAAATAAATACCTTCCGCTCCTCATAACAATACAGTCCTCTCTTCCAAAAAATGTTCTCTCAATATATTCATATTACGATTTACAACGCCCTTTTGTTTTGTTACCGCTAATTGTGCCCTCCTGCCAATTTCCCTGGATTCTTCCGGATGCTCCAATAAATATGTTATCGCTTTTGACAAAGAATGTTCATCATCCACTATCAAAATCGCATCTGCCTTTTTTAACAGATCAACTTCCTCTTTAAAATTAAACGTATGAGGACCTACAATAACAGGTTTTGCCAAACCAGCAGGTTCTACCATATTTTGTCCGCCATGGGGAATCAAACTTCTTCCCACAAACACACAATAAGCAATGCTATAAATAGTAGACAACTCCCCTACCGTATCAACAACAATAATTGGATACCCCTTATATCCTGCACCCTTCTTTCCCTTATCAAGCGATGACTTTTTTGCATAGTCAAACCCCAGAGAAGCTATCTGTTTTATAATATAGGGAACTCTTTCAATATGACGCGGCGCAATAATCAACCTTAATTTACCAAATTTTACACAAAGATTTTTAAACACCCTCAAAAGAATAATTTCTTCGCCTTCAAAAGTGCTGCCACAGACGATCACCTCTTCATCCGCTTCAATTTCAAACAATTCCAGCAAACGTTCTCTTGTGTTTGCGGGAATATCGGTGACAATATTATCGTATTTCATGTTACCGGTGATCTTTATTTGAGTCTCCGATATGCCCAGCTCTTTAAGGCGGAAGGCGTCAGCCTGCGTTCTCGCACAAAAAAGGTTTTCTTTTCTAAGCAAACTTTTTGAAAACATGCACGAAATCCGGCAAAACAACCGGTACCACTTCGCTGATTTAGCAGATATTCTTGCATTTACCAAAACAACGGGAATTTGTTTTTTTGCAGCGGCAGTTATAAAATTCGGCCATATTTCCAGTTCTATTAATAGTATTAATTGCGGCTTTATTCTGTTGAATGCTTTATTGACCACCCAGCTCAAATCAAGCGGAAAATAAAAAATCCTCTTTCCTTCAAAATATTTTTTTGCAACAGAAAACCCCGTATTTGTATTAACAGACAACGCTATTTCAAACCCGTCGAACTCTTTTTCTATGGACTTTATAAGAGTCTTTGCGGCTAGAACCTCTCCAACCGAAGCGCAATGAATCCATATACAAGGTTTTTTGCCGGCTTTTGCCGGAATAAAGCCAAAACGTTGTAATAAACCAGTGCGGAACCGCTTATTTATTAAAATTTTCAGGAGAAAATAGGGAAAACCAAAGGTAAGTGCTATTATATAAAAAGCATCAAAAATTGTAGGCATGCAAATAGGAAAGGATTTTATAATAAATACACAGCGCTGCTTCTAACCGGTTCATTAATACAATGATAACGCATCTAAATTATCATGCCCTGCCGCAACACTGTTTAAATTTTTTGCCACTGCCACATATGCAAGGCTGGTTTCTCCCGACTTTAACACCGACTTTTATCGGTTCCACTTTTCTTTCCACCCGTTCTTCCGCTCTTGCATTATTTTCCCGAACAGGAGCAGTTATTGGGTCTGGAGGTCCCTGTATTCTTTCCCGTCCGGAAACTTCCTTATGTATGTATGTTTCCGGACGCAATACTTCCTTTATCTCCGATTCCTCTACCTTCTGCAGTTTAAAAATAAGACTTGTCACTTCATCTTTTATGGACATATTCATATTTTCAAACATGCCAAGCGCTTCCCGCTTATATTCTATCCTTGGATCAATCTGGGCATATCCCCTTAATCCTATGCCGGACCGCAAGTGATCCATTGCATATAAATGGTCTTTCCACTTTGTATCAATCTTCTCCAACAAAAGGATTTGCGCTATTTTTTCCATTCCGAATTTGCCAATAGCATTTTCCTTTTCCTTGTAAGCATCAAATGCCTTTTGCGTCAGGAACTCCTCAATATTCTGGCGGGTCTTCTCCCCAACTTCATTTAGATCAACCGGTATGCCGAATTTTTGCTCAAACCATCCAGCCAAATCAAAATATTCTTCAGGGTAGTCATCATCATCCTCATAGTTTTTTTCACTCCCGATGCTTTTTGTTTCAAATGCATGGCCTACCATCTCGCAAATGCTGTCTTCTATCATTTGTGTGATATAATCGTATAAGTATTTTCCCTCAAGCACATTTTGTCTAAGACTGTATATTGTTTTTCGCTGATGGTCCATTACTTCATCATAATCAAGCAAGTGTTTACGTATTTCAAAATTATGCGCTTCTACTTTTTTCTGCGCCCTTTCAATAGATTTAGAGACCATCGAGTGTTCGATAGCCATGCCTTCTTCCATGCCAAATGTTTTTAGCAGAGAACTCACACGTTCGGAAGCAAAAATGCGCATTAAATCATCCTGCAATGAGACGTAAAAGCGTGATGATCCCGGATCGCCCTGCCTGCCTGCACGTCCGCGAAGCTGATTATCAATACGCCTCGCTTCATGCCTTTCAGTGCCTATGATATGAAGTCCACCCAGGGAAGCGACGCCTTCTTCTAAAACAATATCAGTACCCCTGCCTGCCATATTCGTAGCAATGGTAACATTGCCCCGCTGCCCTGCCTTTGCAATTATCTGAGCTTCCCGCTCATGATGTTTTGCATTCAGCACCTCGTGTTCGATACCTTCCCTTCGGAGCTTCTCGCTTATAAATTCTGATTTTTCAATAGACACTGTCCCGACCAATACCGGCCTTTCCTGTTTATGCACTTCGACAATTTCCCGGACAATAGCATCGTATTTTTCTTTTTCCGTTCTATAAACCCTGTCCGGGAAAATCTTACGTTGCAAAGGCTTATTCGTGGGGATAGTGACCACTTCCAGTTTGTAAATCTTATCAAATTCCGCAGCCTCTGTTAAAGCAGTACCTGTCATTCCGGAAAGTTTATCATATAATCTATAGAAATTCTGAAGGGTTATGGTGGCAAGTGTTTGATTTTCTTCCTTAATACGCTGATGTTCTTTCGCTTGTATCGCCTGATGCAATCCGTCACTCCATTGTCTTCCTTCCATCAATCTTCCGGTAAATTCGTCAACAATAATAACCTCACCATTTTTTACGATATAATCTGTTTCATTTCTGAACAGGTAATGGGCGCGCAACGCTTGTTCAATATAATGAGGCCATTCCATGTTTGTGCCTGTATAAAGACTTTCCACATTTAAAAACTTTTCAACCTCTTCAATGCCTTCCTCGGTAAGATGCGCCATGCGTTCTTTTTCTTTTATTTCGAAATGCTCTCCCCGTTTTAATCTCCTTGCTATTTTATCTGCTACATAATATTTCTCCGTAGATTCTTCCGCAGGCCCGGAAATGATTAAAGGTGTACGTGCTTCATCAATAAGAATACTGTCCACCTCATCAACAATAGCAAAATTTAAACCACAGCTAACTTGTACCTGCTCCTCCAGTCTCACTTTCATATTATCGCGAAGATAATCAAAACCAAATTCATTGTTTGTACCATAGGTTATATCGCATAAATATGCCTCTTTTTTTTCATCATAGGCCTGATGTGACTGAATAGCCCCTGCCTTTAATCCCAGAAATTCATATAATGGAGACATCCAGTCTCTGTCACGCTTTGCCAAATAATCATTGACCGTCACTACATGGACGCCTTTTCCCGATAAAGCATTTAGATATGCAGGCAGAGTCGCGACAAGCGTTTTACCTTCTCCAGTGGTCATTTCAGCAATTTTACCATGATGCAACACAATGCCACCTATAAGCTGAACATCAAAATGCCTCATCGTCTTGTCCGGACTATCCGCATTTGGAACCACAAGAATCCTTCTGCTTGCTTCTCTTACCGTGGCAAATGCTTCCGACAAAATATTATCCATCGTTTCGCCTTTTGACAATCTTTCCTTATATTCATCTGTTTTTTGACGTAATTCGGAATCAGTCAAAGACTTCATTTTTGGTTCAAGGGAATTTATTTGCTTTACAATTGGGTATATCTTTTTTAATACCCGATCGTTCGATGTCCCGAATAATTTTGTTATCATAATTTCAAAATAATGCTAAAAAAGAATTTTTATAATTAAACAACGACAGATTTCACCTGTAATTGTTATTTCGCCCCCCCTCGCTTTTATCATTTCAGGAAAAGAAATAGCAAGAAATCTTCCGCTCAGGGCAGACGGCGGGGAAATCCTTGTTCCAAATCTTAAGATTTCCCTCTCTGTCAGGAACGACTGCCGAAGGGGTATTTTCGCGCTCCTTAGTAACCAAAGGTAACAGGCATTTCATTTTAAGCGAAGATGAATGTTTATGTCAAGGCATTGTTAACAAGGCACTCAAAAAAAAAGGCTGTGGACTTCATTATCATCCGCCAGCCTTCTTCTTTTGCCCTGAAATGTGCAGCCTTTTAAATCATGTTGAAAAAAATAATAAAATATATCAGAAAAGCCCTTTTACTTTTCCGGTTTCCACATCAACATCAACGCGGCGATACGCCGGATCGGAACATGTTCCCGGCATCAGTTTAATATTCCCCGCAATGGGCACCACAAACCCCGCACCCTTAAATGTCAGAATATCCCGGATACTCAGCCTCCAGTTCTTTGGCGCTCCCTTTATATTGGGATTATCCGTGAGTGAAAGATGCGTCTTCACCATGCATGTTCCAAGCTTTGAAGTTTCAGGATCAGCTTCCATGGCCTTTACTTTTGCTAAAGCGTCCGGACTGTAATCCACGCCGTCCGCACCATACACCTGCTCCGCAATTAACTCTATACGCGTTCTTAGCGGCGTGCTGAGTTCATACAGAAATTTAAAGTCATTTGGCTCATTGCAGGCATCAATTACTGCATCAGCAAGTTCCACCGCACCATCTCCCCCCTTTAGCCAATGCTTTGACAACGCAACGCGTGCCCCTGCCCGCTCCGCAAGCCTCCTTACAGCATTAATCTCCGGCTCTGTGTCCGTATAAAATGCATTAATACACACTACCGGATTAATCCCCGCCTTTTTCACAACATTAATAAGATGGGTCAGGTTTTCCGTCCCTTTTTCCACCCACCCGACATTCTCCTCCTTATAGCACGGATCAAGCGGATGTCCCGGCACCGGCACAGGCGCACCCCCATGACACTTGAGCGCCCTCACAGTAGCAACCAATACAGCAGCATTCGGTTTGCTGCCAGAAAAACGGCACTTCAGATTCCAGAATTTCTCAAATCCGATGTCCGCGCCAAATCCTGATTCGGTAACCACGTAATCCCCTAGTTTCAAAGCAATCCTATCCGCCACAATTGAAGACTGCCCGATAGCAATATTGGCAAAAGGACCAGCATGCACAAAGACCGGCTGACCTTCAATAGTTTGCATCAGGTTCGGATTGAGAGCCTCCACCATCCATGCCGTCATTGCGCCGTCTACTTCCAGATCAGCCGTTGTTACAGGCTTTCCTGATTTGTCATACGCCACTACGATCTTTCCCATGCGTTCACGCATGTCTTTCAGGTCTTTGGCAACAGAGAGAATTGCCATGATTTCTGAAGAAACTGCTATGGCAAATCCGGACTCCATCATGAACCCGTCCATCTTGCCCCCCAATCCAATCACAATCTGGCGAAGCGACTGGGCGCAAAAGTCTATGATCCATTTCATTTCAACCCTGTGGGGGTCAATATTCAACCGCCTCAGGTTTTTTTTGGCAAGTGTCGCATCGTCATAATTAAATTCGTGCTGCATTCTTGAGGTAAGCGCCACCATCGCCAAATTATGCGCATTCATTATCGCGTTAATATCACCGGTAAGCCCCAAAGAAAATGGCGTGAGGGGGATGCACTGCGAAAGACCTCCTCCGGCTGCCGACCCTTTTATGTTCATCGTAGGGCCGCCGGACGGCTGCCGTATTGTACCTATAACGTTCTTGCCTCTTTTCCCTAGTCCCTGCACCAACCCTATCGTGGTTGTTGATTTGCCTTCACCAAGTGGCGTAGGAGTTATGGCGGTTACATCGACAAATTTGCCGTCAGGTTTGCCTTCATATCGCTTCAATATTTTCTTGTAATCAACCTTGGCTACATAGTGCCCATGAGGAAGCAGCTCTTCTTTCGCAAGACCTAATTTATCCGCTAACTCATATACAGTCTTCATCCCCTTTTCTGCTTCTTCCGCTATCTGCCAATCCGCAAATTTGGTAGGATCTAATGACATAATATTAACGCCTCCTTTTAATGTAAATTTTACATTTGTAATAAATTAAAAAAGTATTTTTGCTATCTAAGATACATACCTAAGTGTCTCTCTTATCACTCACTATCGTGGTATTATGGTCTCTGCGGCATATAAATCGCTTGATTATACTTGTAAAACTGTTAAGGTCAAGAAAAATGATTCCCTAATCAATACCCTCCTGCGAATTTTGTTTACAAAAAAGTCAATAACTGTAAAATACCCCCCCCCCTATAACACGTATGAAGTGTTAACGGAGCATATCGGCCACTCTTGAAGTGTTAATGTAGCATATCGGCCACTCTTAATGGCAAATATATCCCATTTTATAAAAAATGACCAATTATATGCTTACTTTATAAATGTATGCAAGATTTTTCATTTTAACCTCTTTTGTATACCTATGTCATATAGTGTTATTTTATAAGTAGTTGTATTAATTTTTTTGCAAAAATAAGTTTAATAATAATAAATTATTCATATATAATGATATATTATTGCAAAGGCACTCTCTTTGCTCGCTTATTATTTTCACGGAACTAAGAAGTGTTGTTTGGGTCTTTCGTCTATTTCGTACGTAGTATTGTGTGTTTTATGTAAAAATCTTTTAATAGTAAAAAAGAGGAAGAGGAAAGGAGGGATATTTTACAACAATCTTACGTTTCGTTAGAATTGGTTTTTAACAATCTTACAAGAATAGGAGAAAAGTAATTATGATACATAAAAAGTTTTCTTTTATGCTTCCACTGCTTGCTGCAGGAATTTTTTTAGCAAGTCAAACTACTTTTGCACAGGATTTTGACAGAGAAGCATTAAAGGCAGAGTTAAAAGAGGAAATATTAGCAGAGGTAAACGAAACCGTGTGGGATTCACCCTTATTAGGTGGCCTAAAAAACGTTTCTTTGAGCGGATTTTTGGATGTGAATTATTTTTACAGTTTCAAGAAACATAGCAATTCTCCTCAACAGGATGAACTTGCGAGTGGCTTGAACTTTATTGGTGAAAACGAAAATAATTCATTAACCTTCGAGAGCTTTACCCTTTTCTTAGATAAGGAAGCCACTGAAGAACACCCTATAGGCTGGCAGTTACATACCTATTTTGGTGAAAAGGCGAAAAGAATTACTTTCTTGGGAGAAGCAACTCCCCGGGGTACGAATGATCCCGACAGAGACGATATTTTTACCGTAGCCACGGCAAATATTTCATGGATTGCGCCAATAGGTAAAGGATTAACCATTACCGCAGGTAAGATGTATACATGGATTGGATTAGAGCTAGTTGAAAACATAGGGAACCCTAATTATCAGCACGGCACGCTTTATAACAATGCAATCCCTTTTACCCACACCGGAATTAAGGCAGGATATGATTTAACGGACAATGTTTATGCCGCACTTTATTTGGTGAACGGATGGGACTCTTTCATCGATAACAACTCCGCAAAGTCTCTCGGATGGTACATTTCTTATACTTCACCATCAGAAAAGACCTTTGTTTCCTTAGCAGGTATTCACGGCGCTGAAGGTTGGGATCAGGAAAAGGGGCCGATTGCGAGCGATGCTCAACGAAGCAGTTCTACCGGTGGTTTAACTCAAATGTTTGACCTGGTAGCATCATACCAGTTAACAAACAAGTTGAAGTTAATGTTCAATGGAGATTGGGGTGTTGCAGAAGATGCCGCAATGGATATTTCCAGCGGTATGGCCACTGGTACTACCGGCCATTGGTGGGGCGTTGCCGGATATAGTTTATATGATTTTACCGACTGGTTCCAGGGTGTTGTTCGATACGAATACCTCGACGATACCGATGGTGTAAGATGGTTTGATACTTCAGTATGGGACGTAACCGTCACTGCAAACATAAAGGTGAGAGAAAATCTCTTATTCAGGCCTGAATTCAGGTATATTAATTTTGCCGGTGATGACAGCGCTGACGAAGAGGTAATTGTAGGGGCAGGCGTAGAATACTTATTCTAGGTTTAAAAACAAAGGAATTCAATTATTGCTAATGATAAATGAAAATCCCCCTGAACATAAGGTTCAGGGGGATTTTTCTTTTGCTGGTATTTCGTTTTTACATAAAACGAAAATTCCTCTATTATTTAATTGATTCCGTTAAATAACCTGTACGCTTCTTTCCCCCTCAGTTACCTCGCCAATAACCGATACTGATTCACCGGCAGCGTTTAGGTCATTCATTATTTTTTTCACATCCAACGCAGAAACAATCAGCGCCATACCTATCCCCATATTAAAAACACGAAACATTTCCCGCTCATTAATATTGCCGATATCCTGCATTATTTTAAATATTGCCGGAATGTCCCACCTGGTTTTGTCTATTTTCACCGAGCACCCTTCCGGCAGGATTCTCGGTATATTTTCCAGCAAACCGCCGCCGGTGATATGCGCCATCCCCTTAATAACAGTTTTATTTTTATATTTATTTAATATTTTGAGAATTGCTTTTACGTAAATCCTGGTAGGCTTAAGAATCTCCTCTCCCAGGGTTGTTTTCAACCCATATTTCCGTAAACTCCGGGAAGGCTTCATTCCCGCTTCCTCAAAAAAAATCTTTCGAACAAGTGAATACCCGTTGCTGTGAATGCCGTTGGAACCTAACCCCAATACAACGTCTCCCGGTGTAATGTTTTTACCATTAATAATCTCGTCTTTTTCTACCACCCCCACAACAAAACCAGCGATGTCATATTCTCCTTTTTGGTAAAATCCCGGCATTTCAGGTGTTTCACCTCCAATGAGTGAACAACCGGCCTGGCGGCACCCTTCAACGATACCATCTATAACTTCATGAAGAACTTCAGGTATGATTTTGCTGCTTGCAAGGTAATCCAGAAAAAACAAAGGCTCGGCACCCAACACTACAACATCGTTCACACACATGGCCACTAAATCAATGCCAATGGTGTCATGCTTATTCATCATAAAGGCTATTTTTAATTTTGTGCCCACGCCATCGGAGGAAGAAACAAGAACGGGCTGTCGATATTTTTTCAGCCTTGAATTTAATGCAAACAACCCGCCAAATCCCCCTGGGTTCTCAATTACCCTGCCGTCAAATGTTGTTTGCATTTTCGAATAGATATTCGACGTAAAACAACCTTTCGTATCAATATCAACACCGGCATCTTTATATGAAACACTCTTTTTTGTTTTTTCTTTCATAATTTTTTCTTTCCCTGTTTCCTCTTCCATGAAGGTTTCAAGGCGGATGGCTTACCTTTACAATAACCAAGAAACATGCCGTACACATACGCAAATTCCCGAAAAATAGGCAGGATTGCCAGTAGCGGCAATGTTTTTGCCAAACCGGTATCCCCCGTTCTTATCATAACGATTGCGCCTATCGGGACATATACTAATGTTAATGCACTCAATAATGTTCCAAAAAATAATCCGGGTACAAAGTATACCCTCATTCCGCAGGGTATCGTTGCCAAAAACACAACCAGGCTCACAAAAAGTGCCATAAATACGGTGGGACGTATCCATAATTTCAGTCTGAAAGGCATATGCTGACGGAATTTCAATCCCATCGCATATCCCCAGTAAAACTTCCTCCTCCATATGCCTTCCCATGTATCAGGATATTGTGTATATACAACATTCTCCGGATCATAAATGACCTTGCCGGTTTTATCCAGTTTCCATCCTAATTCGGAATCTTCGCTCCACCATGCGCTTTCATTAAACCCTCCCAAATCCAGCAATGTATCCCTGCGTATCGCAGAGTTTACTCCGGATACTTTGTTCGGAATAAACGTTTTTCTGAATGTGCCGTTCAAAATCTGATCTAATACACTTGTTGCATTTGCCAGCGGATTACCCTTGTTTTGCGCTTTATAAGCGCCCCCAACCGCAATAACCTCTTCATCTGCAAAATGACGTTCAAACAGGGTTAACCAATGGGGAGAAACGCCGGTATCCGCATCGGTTGTGACGACAATCTCTCCGGTAGCCCGGGATAATCCCGAGTTCAAGGCGGCAGCCCTCCCGCCGTTTTTTTCTCTTTTTACCAATATAACGCCCCTGCTTGCAAACGTTTCGACTTCTTTTACGGTATGGTCCGAAGAGGCGTCGTCAATAACAATAATTTCTTTGTCGGGATAAGTCACGGAAAGAAGAGAATCAAGGCAGGTGGAAATGGATTTTTCTTCGTTATAAGCGGGTATAAGGATTGAAAATTTCATTGTTAGAAAAGCTTTCGAAACATCGCTTTCAAAGCATCAAGCGAACCGATTCTTCTGATATTTTTAAGAACAAAACGGGGGGAAAGGAAAAATGCAAAATTGGCACTGCGCACCGCTCTTTCAAGGTCTGTCTTGCTCAGATGGGGATAGGCTATGTTGGCTTCCTTTGCCACATTCACCGGTTTATAGTCACCATAAACAAATAAATTGTTTTCTTTCGCCGTTTTATAAAAATCAGTCCCGGGAAATGGATTTGCGATATTATACATTACCTGATCTACCTTTAACCGTTTCACTTCTTCTGTATTTTTTCTTATGGTTTCCATTGTTTCTAATGGAGAAGCCCCGAACATAATATTTATTTTTGCAGATATGCCATATTTTTTTACCAGTCGTATCGCCTCTTCATTCTTTTTAACGTCAATATCCTTTTTCACATAATCCAGTATTTCCTGGTTAAATGATTCCACGCCAAGATCAATAAATTTACAATTTGCCGCAGCCATTGCCCTTACTATGGGTTCCGTCAGATGATCCGACCTTGCGGAACACCCCCATACTATGTCTAAATCTTTAATGCCCTCGCAAATTTTAATAGTCCTTTCTTCTCCCCACACGAATTGGTCATCTTGCATATTCACTGCCTTATACCCCTGCGATTTCAATAAGGCAAATTCCCCAATGATATTCTCAGACGACCGCTTCCTTACGGGCGGTTTTTTGTCAAAGTAATGCTTGTATTCAAGTTCTCTTGAGAAGCTCAGTGAAGAAGGAACACAGTAAATGCAGCGGTAGGAACAACCCCGTGAAGTACAAACGGCAGTAAACGGCCGCATCCCCAGTTTGGGATTATAATAGACGTCCTTCTCTTCCAAAAGATGTCTTGCGGGAAAGGGAAGTTCGTCCAGATTTTCTATTGGCTCTCTGGTATCATTATTGATAATTCCATTATTGCTTCTGAAAGACACGCTTTTGATACCGTTAATGGCTGATTTATCCTCTAATGCATTTACCAGTTCAAGCATCGTGTATTCCGGTTCACCCCTGACGGCATAGGTATCGTCGTCTGCAACAAATTCCAGCGGTCTGTCTGATGGTGCAGGGCCAAAAAATACAACCGGTATATCTCCCCTTATCTCACGGATGTCATGCAATGCCTGCATATCGGTCTTTTGTGAGAGATTGACTGAGTAGAAGCTGTAAATATCACTCAAATCTTCCCTGAGGAACGTCCGGAATTGTCTTCGGTCCCATTTTTTAATGGTAGTTTCAATATATCGAACTTCGCAACCTGCCTTTTCCAGAACAGCCGCTGCGCTGAGGAGGAAGATATTCGGGACATAATAGAGCAGGTATGCACACCCGGCAACCCGCTCCGGGATATTTCCATCAATGGGTGGTGGTACTAGAAAAGTAATTTTCATAATTGTATTTATTAATCAAATTCAGGAATAATGGTTATCTTCATCTTATACAAAACAACTTCTTTAGTTTATTATTTACTTCACTCAGAAATTTGGGAGATAACTCTCCCAATTCACGTTGGCACAGTGAAGTCGTTACCGTCATTAAACGATGCAATCGCAAAGTTGAAGCCACCTTTAAACCAGTTCCACTAAAGCCTTCGTGTGATGTATCTATTATTAAATCTGTTTCGAGTAAATCTGATGGAATTCTGCTACTTATAAATGCAAGTATAACATGAGAGTGTGAACCAATTGGATTCGTCAAACATACTGCTGGTCGTACTTTTGATGTTGAAAGGTCGTCGAAAGGAAAATTAACTAATACTACTTTACCCCTAGTCATGAAATGGTTTTCCATCAAAAGAAGTATAAATATCCTCTTCAGGTTCTTTTAAAAAATCAAACGCATTATTCACACTTGCCAACTTGAGCCATTCCTTTTCATCTATGTCTGTTTCTTCTTGCAATAATATAATAACACGAACTTTTTGGGGACCAGCAACAGGTAATGGTTCATCTAATACAAGTTGTCTTTTTGCATTAATAGTAGCAGTTGTTTCAATAGCTTTTTCTATTTTGTCCATGATATATACTTTCCATATTTTATATCATATTAACTTTTCTATATTTTCCATAGGTAACTATTTTTCTCATACCTAAAAATCCTCCAACAAATAATTAACACTACAGCATGTTAACTTACTGCCCTGATTTCTTCACTTGCCAATGTTTTGGCCGCATAATCGAGAGTCGCCAGTATATCCTCGCGTGTAATCTCATACTCAACCATAACTTATTCGTAAGTCATCCCCCCTGCCAATTTACCGAGGATAAGATCAACAGGAACTCGTGTCCCTGTAATGACAGGTTTACCAAAACGCACTTTCTCATCGACACCAATTCTTGTGGCTATTTCCACAGTTTATCTTCCGATTTATTATTGGTCTTTTTTTTATCCACTGCGTAATACATAGTCTTAGACTTAGTTTCGACCTCAAAACTTGCTTCTTTTGTCTTATCCTGGAAGTCAGACAAACTGTATGTATCAGCAAATTACGAGAAAGTAATCATAATTTATAGGCTAACGACTTCCACATTTATTCGTTCTTTTACGTCATGTTCCTTTTCAAGAAGGTGGTCTATTTCATCGAGAACCTTAGCATGGAAATAACGCTCACCGCACTCAGGACAAACCTCAGCCTCAACATTTTCTACAATATATAACTTGCCATGAAGCCAGTGTTGCCTTTTTACTTTTTTCTTTACCGTATTGCCTTTACAAAATTCACATATCATATCTCATATCTCCTCCGTTAAAGCATATGCCGTTATTATAATAAGGCTGCCATCTTCTCTATACCTACAAATGATATGAATTATTCTATCGTCTCTGGCAGTTCCTTCTATTCGATACCTTGTCCCCCTTACATCTTCTGTAAATTTCTTTACAATCTTCCCTTTAAGAATAGCATTCTTAATATCTGCACGTTCCAATTTATCGTCTAACATTTCATCTTCAGCATGGGATGAGATGTAATAGTCCTTATCAATAATCTTCTGCCGTATCTTTTGTATTTTAGACATTCCTAAATACTTTCATTTGACATTTTCGATGTCAAATGGTCAAGGATGAGTTAAGTGAAGCAAACCCATCATTATCATTCCTTGTCCGTTGGCAAATGCACGTTTTTGTTAGAGATGCTTTGCTTCACTCAATCTATTCAACTCACAATCATTAGTACCAAGATGCCAGATAAACATAATATATATACTCGCTCGATACTCCACCGCCTCCATGACTGTTATCATTATTACACTTCGGATGGCCAAAAAATTTTCTTATCAAGGTATCCTCAACTGTAATAGCATTTTCGGAACTATTAGTTTCGTACAATGCAAAAATATCATCACAACCATGCCTCGATTGGGTAGCATTGCAATCATTGGTCCGTCCAATATAAAACTCTTTAATTTCTCGTCTCCTGATAATATCCGAAATCAAATTATTGAGATTATTTACCACATCGGCAGGCCAACCTTTAATTGGAAATTGGGACATATATACCACCTTTTACAGCTATGAATATAATTACGTGCGTCATTTTAATTAGTTGCACCTCATTTTTATTCAATTTTATAAGGATTTACTAATTTCCAATCTGCTTTATAATCAGGGTCTTCTTTTGTATAGTGGTTTTTTATAGTTTTTTGGCAAGTATTAATATTAGTTTCTAGACCTTTCAGTTCTAAATTTGTAAGTTGAAAATTTAAGTCATGTTCAAAAGGTTTTACGACATGTTCTATATATACTTTAATTTTCGCCGAGTACTTTCCAACCTTCCAGATGAATGAATTTTTGAAGTAATCCAAAAATTCATTATACTCCTTTGATATTTTAAAACTATCAATGCCCGCGCTACTTTGATAAATATTATTGTAAATTTCATTAGTGGAATTAAATAATTTGTTATATGCCTCTTTAAATTCTTCTTTTTGAAATCCAAATTTCCTTTCTATTAATGTATCTGTTAGAACTTTGATAGCTATTGCCTTTTGGGTTTTTTTAAACGGCATTGAACCCAAATCTGGATCTGATATTTCCATTTGAAGAAATTGCTCTTCGAACCAATCCCATAAAAATTGATGCGTTTCGTTGTTTTCGTGTCTTAAAATAATATCAATTTTTTTAATTAAAGCTTCTTTTTTTTCAACAGAAAATGCCAAGTTTATATTTAATATTGGCCCATCTATGGAATATCCTATCTCTAATTCTTTATGGGAAATTATAGACAAATTAGGCTTTAACAATAAATTTCTGGGTCTTCTCCCTACTGAGTGGGTAAAAATGAGCGAAAAAAGTCTTGCGACCCGCAATTAGAGGGAGTTTTCAGCTTGTTTTAGCGTCTAAAAATGTGATATAAAATCGCATGAGAAAAAAACGATC
>NZ_CAADGZ010000044.1:0-25247 GCF_900696675.1 uncultured Candidatus Kuenenia sp.
AAAACAACCGTATCATAGATTAAAGCGTAGAAGAAAAAGTTGAAAAAGGGGCAATTTAAAAAAATTTAAATTTGCTCAGAGAAAGAATCTTGCATAAAAAAGATAGTTTTCGTTCAGACACTACTTATGCCGGAATGGCTAGCTTAAACAAAGGGATAAGAGAATATTTATATGGACATTGACAACATACAGCAATTACTGGAAAATTATAAAAAAGATAAAATACCCTTAAACGATGTTCTTGATAAAATAAGAGAACTTCCTTACAAGGACATTGGCTTTGCGAAGATAGACATTCACCGGAAAATTCGTTGTGGTTATCCTGAAGTAATCTTTTGCATGGGGAAAACGCCTGAACAGGTGGTAAAGATTGTAGAGCATATTGTCGAAAGCGGACAAGACATGCTGGCAACGAGGGCAAGTGCAGAGGTTTATTACGCTGTCTCCGAAAAATTCCCTGAAGCTGTGTACCATGAACAGGCAAAGACAATTACCCTGCGCAAAACGCATGAAAATACAAACGAAGGACTCATCATGGTCGTTTCCGCCGGCACCTCTGATATTCCGGTGGCGGAAGAAGCAAGAATTACTGCAGAATTTATGGGCAATAGAGTGGAAACGTTATATGACGTCGGCGTTGCGGGCATTCACCGGCTAATGAAAAACCACGGAGAGTTGCTAAAGGCCAACGTTATCATTGTCGTTGCAGGAATGGAAGGCGCCCTTGCAAGCGTAGTGGGAGGGCTTGTAGATTGCCCTGTCATTGGTGTTCCCACAAGTATTGGCTATGGAGCAAGTTTCAATGGCATCGCCCCTCTTTTATCAATGTTGAACAGTTGTGCCTCCGGTGTTGCAGTGGTAAATATTGATAATGGTTTTGGCGCTGCATGTGTCGCCTCGCTGATTAACAGCAAAAGGAAAGAGTAATGATATTAAGGACTTGGAATTTTCTATTATACCGCGTAGCAGTCGGCAGATTGCAGATTGATGACTGCAGAAATATATGATGCAACAGATTAACAGTATACTAAAAATACCTCCCAGAAAACCTGACAGTCACAAAGGGGACTTTGGCCGGGTGCTAGTCATTGCCGGTTCTTATGGTATGACGGGGGCGGCATGCCTGTGCAGCGAAGCGGCATTACGCTCCGGCGCAGGTCTTGTAACTCTGGGGATACCTGAAAGCCTGCATGGAATTGTCGCGACGAAGTTAACCTGCGTTATGACTCATCCGCTGCCTGAAACCCATTTGAAAACCCTTTCAGATATGGGAAGGCAGGATATCCTTGACTTTTCACAACGTTTTGATGTAGTTGCCATTGGACCAGGGTTATCGCAGTGTGTGGAAACAAAAAGGCTCGTGCTGTGGCTGCTGCAAAATATTGAACGACCTATCGTACTGGACGCTGACGGTATTAATGCCCTTGCCGAAGATACGGCAACCCTGGATAAAATAAAACAGCACGTTATACTTACCCCGCATCCCCAAGAGATGGCACGCCTTTTAAAGGTATATACCACCAAAGAAATACAATCAAAACGCAAAGAAATTGCCGAAAAATTCATAAACTCAAGAGACAAGGTGACGCTGGTTTTAAAAGGCAACAACACTATTGTTATGAATAACGAAAAATATTATGTCAATACCACCGGTAATCCGGGAATGGCTACCGCCGGTTCTGGAGATATATTAACCGGCATGATAGCCGCGTTGCTCGGACAAAACTTTCCGCCTTTTGAAGCGGCGCAACTGGGAGTGTATTTACACGGTACTGCTGGAGATTATGCAAAACAGGCAGTGGGTGAAATATCTATGACCGCTACGGATATTCTGGATAATTTGCCAAAAGCATTTTTAAATCACATACAAAACAAATGAACGCACTACGGTTATTCATAATATCAATCTTTGTACAATGGTGTGTGCCCGGATTTATCTATGCCGAACATTCAACTCAAATTACAGGTAACACCATCAGAGACAGGGTAAAAGATGCGCTGCACTATACACAACACAGCGTGGATATATGTATCTATGATTTTGCCTCATTGGACATTGAAGAATCTTTAGTAAACGCAAAAACAAGGGGTGTTCGTATAAGAGTCGCTGTCATCATGCACGGGAAGGACATCTCAAAAGGCCTGTTGCCAACGGCATTAATACAAAAGGGATTTGATGTTCGCGTGATAAAATCGCCAAACAAAAACCACGGCAACAGCATACACCAGGATTTTGTTATACTTGACGACAGGATATTGATTACAGGCGTTTACAATTGGATGGCATACCGGAACAGAAACATTCACGATTATGTTTCCTTCCACTACAATAAAGAGAAAGCACTTAGCTATAAAAACACGTTTTACACATTATTTACGGAAGGAGATAATGCGGCAAATTTCATTGTCCGGAAAGAACAGGAGGAAGCAAACATCCTTCCCATTTCCCTCCCCTCTTCATTAACAAAAGATGGCGAAAGTCTCACCCAAAAAAATTCCGGCCATGATGGAAAAACAAAAATCTCCGTTACACCACCAACTGAAATGGAGAACGGCCTGACTCAAAAAAAATATATAGATGTCTCCTTCGGGGAATTAAACAAATTATTTGGTAAAGAAAGCGCCCTCTCAGGTGCTGAAAAAAAGGCGCAATGGAAAGAATACAATGGCAGGTACATTCGATGGAATGGCACGGTTGTGCATAAAGGAGCAGGGCGTGTAGATTGGAACCGTGTTGGAATCAGCCATCAAGGTGACGAAGAAAAGGCAGATGTTGTTGTAGTTTTTCATTGGAAGATGTATCAGAAAGTTATGAATATTTCACAGGGAGATACCATTACCTACACGGGAAAACTCATTTCCCGTCCGCGCCTTAATTCTCAGTTCCGCATACAGGACGGGATAATAGAATAAATAAAGGGCGAGGAACAACAGCACACGGCGGGTATTTAGCATATTAGCAGTAATTTATTTGCATTTTTCGTCAAAATATTTAATGGCGAAATCCGAAACAAATGCTAATTACAAAATGATTTAAAATTCTAAACGCGTTTCATGTTGTTGCCTGCATGTGAGTGAGTGAGTGAGTGAGTGAGTGAGTGAGTGATCGCATGCAGACGGGGATGTTTTGTATTTGTTTTGAATTTTATGCTTTGTGATTCGAATTTGTTTCGGATTTCGGATTTTTTATCTCGCAATTGTTTGGTTCTGGCTATGCCAGCTTAGCTGGAATTTGCTATATCCGCACCCCTACTTTTTTAAACTCTTTCTCGCTATACAAAATAACACAATCGTTTAACCCTGTCTGTTTCTTTATCGCCGCGATTACGGCTTCACATTCTTCATCGGTATACCCATGTATCATAGTGAAAACATTATATTCCCAATCTGAATACGTAGGGCGTTCATAACAGTGGGTTACCTCTTCGAATTTTGCCATAATCTTACCTACCTCATCCACCCGTTCGTCAGAAACCTTCCACACGCACATGGCATTTGCATTGATGCCTATCTTGCGATGGGCAATTGACGCCGCAAGCCTTCGGATCTTTCCAGTTTCCAAAAGATTTTTCAGCCGTTGGATTACCTCTTCTTCTGATATCCCTATGGCAATGCCAATATCCTTATATGGCGTCTTCGTAACCGGCAGGCCTTCCTGGGTATATTTTATGAGTTTAAGGTCTATATCTTCTTTTTTATCTTCCATAATTATTAATAAATTTTAAATTTAACCCCTATCTTGAATTTCTTTGTTGTAGGCAGACTTCTTACAACCAGCCCTGTACGATACTCTATTTCCTTTAGATTGCTGCGCAATTCTTCGTCATCTTTGGCGGACATGGTAAACCACATATTGTATGGTATATCTTTGTTTTTTCCGTTGCGGAGATAATTATGAGATACGCCGGTATATCCATTGATAATTTCACTTACTTCTTCAATCCGTTCCTCAGGAACCTTTATTGCCGCTAGCGTTGCTTCCCTTCCCATTGCCTGGGTGTTTATTATTGGGGCGAGGCGTCTGACAAATTTATTGTCAATCATGTATTTAATTCGTTCAATAATCGTGTCTTCATCAATGCCCAGCTCTTTGCTCAATGCCTCAAAGGGCCTTGATACCAGCGGCAAATTTGACTGCAATCGATGAAGAATCTTTCTGTCGGTATCGCACAATATCATATCTTGTTTTTTATCTCCTCTATTCCCTTTTGTTCCACCAGTACTCTAAACCGGTGTTCTTCCTTATTTGAAATAATCATTTCTGCACACACTTCCAATGCCTTTAGCACCGTAGATTCATCTGTATTCGGGAACAGCTCCAGGGCAAACCTGGGGTGGCGACCGAGTTTTCCGCCAATCATTACACGGAATTTGACTTCCGATGCCTTTATCGTGCCAACAGGACACACCTTTGCGCAAATACCGCATTCTACACATTTTTCCTTATCAATGGTTACCTGTGCATCCTTCACCGTTATGGCATCTTCGCGGCATGCTTCCACGCATTTCATGCATTCAATGCATTCGCATTCGGCGTCAACAAAAACTGGTTCAACCGCATGAACTCCAAAATCTTTAATTTGCGGCATAGAGCAACTGTTGGGACAGCCGGCTACCGCAAGTTTCATGGTGTGGTGAGGCAATATTCTGCCCTCAATTTTTTCTATTAATCTGTCAGTGAAATGCAATTCCTTTAACTTCTCGCGGAGTTTATCCGCTAAAATTTCGGAATCTTTAATAAGAAATGGACAGTTAACCTCCGCTCCTCTGCAGGCTTTTGCCTGATATAAGACAGGGTTGCCCTGTGCGTCAAAGTATTTTTGATATTTCCTGAGTACGGAGAGTTTGCCGGTTTCGGTTTCTTTGTTTACTGTTTGAGGGGGGAGATTTTGGTTGAAGGCAAAAGCTTCTCTGGCCGCAATAACTTCAACTGAGGTAATCAGGTTTTTTCCCTGTTCACGGGCGAGCGACTCCACCCTGTCACGCACTTTTTTATGTACAAATGGAGGCACTTTCTCCAGTAACAGCGTTGCTGATTCATCCCACTCCAACGATAACTCCTTAAAAGAAAATTGCCACAACAAAATTGAGTCAAATTTCAGAATTTAATAGCGAAAAACCCTTTTCCTTACATTAATGCTTAAAAGTATATGGGCAAAAAACGGCATTGTCAAATTTAAATTTTATTGTCAATACAGCATTCTCTACCCTTAACCATCTTATGGCTTGACATTGAACACCCTGTGACTTATCATGCAAGTTAAACCAGACAAGCACGAAGCACGAAATACGAAACAAATTTGAATAACAAAGCATAAAATTCAAAACAAATCCAAAACATACAACAAAATATGAAACACGAAATAAGAAAGAGGCATTTGTTTAGAATTTCAAAGCATTTTGTCATTAGAAGTTGTTTTCGGATTTTACCATTAAATATTTTGCCAAAAAATACAAAAAAATTACTGACGGAGGCATACTTCATGGATGATCAGGTTTTTCAGAACAGGTTGTTAAAACTATTGGAAGAAATTAAACAACTGACCGAATTAAAAGGGTTAACCATGTATAGTGAAATGGGAGAAAAATGTGAAGATCTCCTGAAATCATTTAAGATGTTACAGGAAACCCTTGACACATTGCGATTAAACATAAAATATCTGCAATTTGACCTGGAAACTACGAAAAAGGAAAATATCGCATTACGGAAAAAACTGGAAGAGCGGGAAAGTTAGTTAATTTAAAACGTATGGTGCATATATTTGGAGGAACGAGTCAATGGAAAATCTTAATCTTTCCTATTTATCTGCTGAAATTAAAAAAAATGTAGAATCGTTCTTTCTCGATATTCTATCGCATCACAAAGAAAATATCGTTTCTATATACCTCACCGGCAGCGCCATAACAAAAGATTTTGATGTAAAACATTCCGATATCAACACATTAATTGTCGTTAAGGAGATCAAGGTCACCTTTTTCGACTTTATTGCTTCTTTGGGGAAGCAATATGGCAAAAAAAAGCTACATGCGCCTCTTGTAATGACAAAAAATTATATCGAAAGGTCTTTAGCCGAATTTCCATTAGAGTTTTTAGATATGAAGAACAACAATCAGCTTGCTTACGGAGAAGATATCCTGAAAAATATAACGATTGAGAAAAAAGATATCAGGCTTCAATGCGAGCGCGAGTTGAAAAGCAGACTTCAGCAAATTTGTCAGGGATTTATAAGGGCTATGGGTAATAAGACGGTGCTAAGGGATTTGTTCAAAGGCGCCATTTCCGGCTACTTTCCTATTTTTTGCGGCATCCTCTTTTTGTACGGTCAAAAAATCCCTAAAGAAAAGAATGCGATTCTCTCTGCAATAAGGGATTGCTGTAATATCAAAATTGACCCATTTACCAAATTGCTTGCGATAAAGGCGAAGGACTTGAATCCTTCCGCTGAGGAACTGAAAGAAATTTTTGAAGAATTGTACTGTGAAATTGATGCCCTTGCCGGGAAAATTGATGAATTTAAGGTGGAAAATGTATAAAAAACATTCTCTCTCTACACATATCTGTTTTTTTCTGCTTATTTTTTTCTTTTCCGCTGTTTCGTACGGACAAGATTTACCCGTGCCCAAACGATATGTGGAAGACAAGGCAAATATCATCGAAGCCCGGATAGAAAACAAGCTGAACGGATATTTGCAGGAACTGGAACAAAAAACGGGTGCGCAAATGGTGGTTCTTACGGTGGATACCACCGACAATATACCTATTGAGATGTATACTATCAACCTTGCTACTAAGTGGAAATTGGGACAGGAAGGGAAAGATAACGGGGCGCTTATCGTCGTGGCAAAAAATGACCGGGCATACAGATTTGAAATAGGATACGGTCTTGAGGGTATATTGCCTGACAGCTTTTGTGGTACTCTCGGGAGGACATTTTTTGTTCCTAATTTTAAAAAGGAGCTGTTTGGCGAAGGCATTTTTCTGGCCACATTGGTAATGGTGGATAAAATTGCCGAAGAAAAAGGCGTCAAAATAACTGGCATGCCTGACATGACAAAAATACGCAGGGCAGCAGAAAGGCGCAGGAGCCCACTGTCGTCGTTGTTATTAATATTTTTCATATTACCCTTCTTGTTTGGCGGCGGTATACTTCGGCGGAGGATGATGTTCTCACCGTATTATTGGGGCGGTTCCGGCGGTTCAAGGGGTTTTGGATCGGGGGGTTCCGGTGGTTTCGGAGGCTTTGGCGGCGGGATGGGCGGTTCGTTTGGCGGGGGCGGCGCCTCCGGCAGGTGGTAAGGGACCTGGATTTTTCTATTATACCGTAGTGCTCGGCAATCGGCAGTCCGATTGTAGGCAGTCGGCAAATTGCAGATTGAGGACTGAGGATTGAGGACTGAGGACTGAGAACTGAGAACTGAGCAAAGTAATGATAATTACTGGCATATTAAATTCTTCTATGTCCCTAAAACAGTACTAAATTAACTTTACAATATATTATTCGAAGGCGGTTATGAGAAAGATATTACCTGTCATTGCTGTTTTGGTTTTTGTAGGAATCATTGCTGTTTCCTGGTATGTCAAAGGATACAATAAGGTGGTAAAACTGAATGAAAACGTCAAGAACTCATGGTCACAAGTGGATACACAGCTTAAGCGAAGGTATGACCTCATTCCTAATCTGGTAGAAACCGTAAAAGGTTATGCATCGCACGAAAGAGAAGTTTTTGAAAAACTTGCGGAGGCCCGCAGGGGATATTTTAGCGCAGGAACAATTGCGGATAAGGCAAAGGCTGCAACACAGATCGAAGGTTTTCTTTCCCGCCTGCTTGCATTCAGAGAAGCATACCCGGATCTCAAGGCAAATGAATCATTTCTTAAGCTACAGGATACATTGGAAGGTTCTGAAAACCGGATTTCCGTAGAGCGTAAACGCTATAACGATTCAGTAAAAGAACTTAACACCTATATAAAAAGTTTTTTTGGCAGATTCTTTGCCGCACGTGTTGGTGTAACAGAGGCAAGTTATTTTGAAGTATCAGAGGCAGAGAAGGAAGTGCCTAAAGTAAAATTTTAGGGAAAACAACCATATCGTCAGGAATATCGGATTAAATGTTCATTGAGAAGCCAGACATACAAGCATGCAAAAAAATAAAAATGCCGGTGCTATAACATCATATAGGGGTCGACATCAACGAGCGACTGGACGCCTTTTGTTGGTTTCAACGTATCGGCAACGCATAGCAATGCATCATGGATGCGCTGGTGGTCTTTTGCTTTTAGCAGAAGATGCCATCGGAACAGATTATTAATTTTCATTACCGGGGCGGGCGACGGCCCCAGTATTTGCAGTTGATTATTGCTTTCTTTTGCGATTTCTTTCAGTTTACCGGCAATCACCGATGCCTTTTCCTCTGTGTTTTTTTCCGATGCGCCCCGAAAGATAATCCTTGCCATCCTGCCAAACGGGGGATAGTTCAATGGCCTTCTATATTCCAATTCCTTTTTTGCAAAACCTTCATAGTCATGGGCTGCTGCGTAGGTAATGCTGTAATGTCTTGGATTAAAGGACTGCACTATCACGCGTCCCCCCTTTTGCCCTCTTCCCGTACGTCCCGCAACCTGAGATATTAACTGGAAGGTCCTTTCGCCTGCACGAAAATCCGGAAGATTCAGCATGGTATCCGCAGAAATTACGCCAACCAGGGTAACATTGGGGAAGTCCAGACCCTTTGCAATCATTTGTGTGCCGAGTAATATCTGGAATTCTCCTTCTCCGAATGCCTTTAATGCCTTTTCATGGGAGCCGTGTGATCGCATGGAATCGCTGTCCATCCGGAGAATGTTATATCCGGGAAATTTTTTAGCAATCACCTCTTCTATTTTTTCAGTGCCAAAACCACGGTAATTAATATAATTTGCCATACAATCCGGACATGATTCCGGGGGGATTGCCTCCGCATGACAGTAATGGCACAGTACGATGTTTAACTTTTTGTGAAAGGTAAGGGGGATATCACACCGGTGGCATTTTAATACAAATCCGCACCTCTTACAATGAATGTAAGGGGTAAAACCCCTGCGGTTTAAAAATAAAATTACCTGCTCCCTCCGGGACAATGCCTGTTTCATATAATATTCAAGCCGTTGTGATACAACATGGTATCCCCTTTTCTTACGTACTTCTTCAAGCATATCCACGATTTCAACCTGCGGAAGTTGAAGGGTTCCGATCCTTTTGGAAAGGACTATCTTTGTATAATTCCCCTTTTCCGCCTCATAATAGCTTTCCAGCGACGGAGTAGCGGTGCCCAATATAACCATTGCATTTTCGTAGGTTGCCCTGAGAATGGCTATATCACGCGCATTATACCTGGGGCTGTTTTCCTGTTTATACGTATTCTCGTGTTCTTCATCAAGAATGATCAACCCCACGTCCTTCAGCGGAGCAAAAATAGATGACCTGGCGCCGACAACAACGTCCACCCTGCCCTCCTTTATATCTTTCCACTGTGCGTGGTGAAAGGCGCCTTGTAAATGACTGTGCAATACCGCCACGTTATTGAATCTTTCCTTTATCCTCTGAATACTTTGAGAGGTAAGCGATATCTCCGGGACAAGAAACAGGGCTTTTTTCCCCTGTTCCAATAGTTTGGCTATTGTCTGAAGATACAGCTCCGTTTTCCCGCTGCCGGTTATGCCATGAAGCAGGATGATTCCCTGAGACGGTTCCGACAGTTTCTCTTTGATTAAGGTAAAGGCGGCCTGCTGTTCTTCGGAAAGCGCTAAATGTTCCCTGGATGCCCCGCCGCCCTTCAAGGCATTTACGGCGTCTGCCTGCCGTTCTTCCAATCGCAGGAGGTTTTCCCGCTCCAACTGCCTGAGCATTGACATATTGCCGCCGGTAGCCTTCATCAGGTCTTTTGCGCGTATTTCTGTATTTTGCGCCTGGTTAAAAAGGAATTCCAGCACCCTCGCCTGTTTTATCGCGCGTTTTTTTGATTGCAAAATCGTTTCTTTTTCAAAAGCGGTAAGGGGTTTGCCACAGGTAACAAAAATGTCAATCTTTTCCTTAGCGCCGCGCCTGACGACCGGCGGTATCACCGCATGTATCGCCTCTCCCCATCCGCAGCAATAGTAGGAAGAAAGCCATTTTGTAATCCTGAGCATAGTCTCGTCCGCCAGAGGAAACGCATCCAGTATCCCCATGAGATCTTTGGTCTTATATACGGAAGGTATGGTGGTAAGGCCTACGCAAAAACCTGTAATTACCTTATTGCCAAAAGGCGCTTTTACACGCATACCAGGCGTGAGGAGTTCCCTTAAATCCGGAGGCACGCTGTAGTGAAACAGCTTGTTTAACGGAATATTGAAAACCACTTCCGCAAATAATTGCTGTAGCGTCTGGCCGGTTGGCGTATCTTGAAGTTTTGATGATTTATCTGCAATGCTCATCGCTGATGAAAGAGAGTTTTATTGTTAACTAATTATATCACTGACAAGCAAGGCTTGTCAGTGCCGCCCCTTATGGAATAATTGCCTTGTATCAAGTTGATACATCACAAATTGTGAACCTCTCTAGTATATTGAGCATTTCGGATTTCACAATTAAATATTTTGCCAAGAAATACAAAGAAATTACCGATAAGGTACTAAATTGTTATGAATTATTTAAAATTAATTTACTTGCCATGGGTACAATGGTATAGTTTTAGCGTTTATGAAAAGTCACGCAAAATGGTGCTTCTATCATTCACTGTAAGGGGTGACACGGACAAACAAGTTTGTCCGTGTCACCCCTTACAGTGAATTTTATTGCTCATCTTTCGGCAACAGTATTTGTTTGGCTATAATAGTTTACGTTCTATTTTTAGTATTTGCAGGAAGGTTTTTATAAATGTCCAAATTAAGAAAATGCAAGATTACGAATGGAGTCTTTTGGGTAGAAATACCCGAAGCCGGTGTTTATATCTTGTGTGGTTGCCCGGCGGATGCCGTAAAACATTTAAAAAAACAGGGGTTTATCCAAAACAGAATAGTAGGGGAAGATAAGTATGAATCGGGGCCTAATGCTATTTTATTGTCAGACTTGTTAGTACAAAATGGAAGATTTGCAAATCTTGCAGAATTTCCCGTAATGCAGATGCTCTACCGCCAGGGAATGATGTTGCCCAATCACCCCAATAATACAAATGCCAAACCAATGCTTATTGGGTCAGAGGACCAAGTAGAGGCTCAAATGCAATATATATATAGAGGCAATTACGGTTTGGTATCTGAAGAAGAATTAATAAACGCAGGTATGTCTCCTGACGAGGCAAAGGAATTAATGAATGTAAAGTTAAAATTTGCCTATGGAAAAATCCATAAAACTAAAGATCTTCTCGACGCCGTAATAGTGAAAAACGAGCCTACGGAAATTCGAAATGGCGTGTTTATCAGACATTTACGCCTGAATGTCTTTGAATTGCAGTACCAAGGCGAGTTTATTACGGTTGACCTGAATCTTGCCCGCCACGAAAACTACAGCGCCCCCTATTCACTTGGGTTTCACAACATAAAGAGGGAGTATTTTGCGATAATTCACTCCGGGCAGGGCGATGGATGGGATATCAAACGCCCTGCTATGTCAAGCATTATAATGTTTCAGGGGAAAGTATATCTGATTGACGCAGAACCGAATATTGCCAATAGTCTTATAGCATTAGGAATTAATGTTAACGAGATTGAAGGCATCTTCCATACCCACGCCCACGATGACCATTTTGCCGGACTTACTACATTAATGCGGGCGGATCACCGTGTCAAGTATTTTGCTACTCCATTGGTGCGTGTCTCTGTCGCGAAAAAACTCTCCGCGTTGGTTTCCATTGAAGAGAAAAATTTTTCCGATTACTTTGAAGTCAACGATCTTGAGTTTAACGTCTGGAATAATATTGACGGCTTAGAGGTATACCCTATGATTTCCCCCCACCCCGTGGAAAACAACATATTCATTTTTCGCGCTTTATGTGAAGATGGCTATAAAACCTATGCACACTATGCTGATACCGTAGATCTTGATGCGTTAAACGGCATGATTTCAGAGGACAACGCAGGCTCCGGGATTTCCAAAAAGTTTTATGACCGGGTAGAAAAAGAATATTTACAAGAAGTCACCTTAAAAAAAATTGATATCGGGGGCGGATTGATTCATGGGAAAGCAGAAGATTTCCGGGAGGATACATCGGAAAAGATTATATTATCGCATACCTCTTCGGAATTGACCAGTCAGCAGAAAGAAATCGGCTCAGGCGCCCCTTTTGGAATGGTTGACGTATTAATTCCCACCCATCAGGAGTATGCCCGCCAATATGCCTTTCAACATCTGAAATCGTACTTCCCCTCCGTGCCTCTTTATCAGGTAAGAATCCTGTTAAACAACCCGGTAATTTCGTTTAATCCGGAAACGATCATGCTAAAGGGAGGAACCATCCCGGATGATATTTTTTTAATTTTAACCGGAAACGTAGAACACATACAAGCCGGCACGGGAAGACAGGGCATATTGTCTGCGGGCGCTTTGATTGGTGAAATGTCAGCTCTGAACAATGCCCCTTCGGCAGATACGTATCGTGCGGCAAGTTTTGTGCAGGCATTAAGACTGCCCCACTCATTGTATATCGGGTTTGTAAAGAAGAATGAACTGTATGGCAGGATTGAGAAAATACAGGAAAAAAGAAAATTCCTGCAAAAGACATGGCTTCTTGGTTATTCCATATCATATCTAAGGCAGGTTATGCTTACGCGCGCAATGAGTTTCCACCACTATCCCGAAGGAGAAATCTTTTTGGATAAAAACTGCTCCGATCTTTATGTTGTTAAGATGGGAAAGTTGCAAATCTATATCGGAAAGGACGTATTGGAAACCCTGGAAGAAGGCGATTTCTTCGGTGAAGAAGGCATGCTTTTCGGTATGCCCAGCCTGTTTAAGATTCGCGCAACGGAACCGGTTGAGATTTGTAAAATATCAGGCAACGAACTCAGGGATATCCCGGTAATACGATGGAAACTTTTCGAAACATTTAAAAAAAGAAGAAAACATCTGTTAGACCCAACCCTCAACAGCCTACCTATTTTCTACTGGAGAAATGAGTATTGCATCAATATACAAAAAATCGATTACCACCACAAACAGCTGCTGGCAAAGGCAAATAAACTTTGCGAAGCAATCGATTCAAAAAAAGAAACTCCCATTTTAGACGCATCAATAAGTTTTTTAATTGATTTCGTTTTATATCATTTTGCCGAGGAAGAAAACTTATTAAGAGAACACTACTATAATGATTATGAATCCCATCGAATGAAACATCAGAGGCTGATAGAAGATATAATGAAAATAAAAAAGCAAATCAGTAATGAAGACATGGAGATGAATATGGAGGCGCTGGATTTGTTTAAAGATTGGATTATTGACCATATCCTTACTGAAGACAGAAAGTATGGCCCCTATTTGAATGCAAAGGGTGTCTTTTAAGGAAAACCAGAGGAGGTGGAATTGCCCGTACCCCACCCCACTGGCTCACAAAATCAGAGGATTATTCGGAAATGCTCCCTAAAAGATTATCGGTGTATATTTCATTGTGCGGTTATTCGATTGTAAAGGCAACCTTCGTAATCCCCCCCGCAGTTACTTCAATTGATATATCTTTTGCTTCAGGATATTTTCCCCACAAGACTCTTTTTGGCGCCGTCCAAAGTTTTAAAGTATATTTACCTTCCGGCACATTGTTTATTGTAAAAAAGCCTTCATCGTCTACCCTGGAAAAATACGGATTCTGCAATACTACAATATAAGCCAACATATCACTATGCACGTTACATCGCATTGTTGCCACTCCTGTTTTGTTAAAAGTAAAAGATCGTGTTTCCCCCTTAAACCATGAGCCAAGATTCATATTATCTGCAACATCATCAGAAGAATAGATATTGTGCCGTACATCGTCGCTGTTCAGGAAATCTACCGTTGTACCTTTTAATAAAGGAAGGACATGGGGGATAAATGTGATATTTTTTTGGTCCATAACGGCATGTTCAACGGGAGTGTCGTACGTTTCAGATGTCTTTTCTATATAAGCAATAGCATGTTTTCTATATTTTGCCTTTTTTGCTACTACGGTGCCATGTATCTCTCCCGTCTTTTTTTCTCCAGCGTCTGTATTCATTACAAAACATAACGCACTGATAAAAACCGAAAGGTGTATGAGGAATTTTATCCTGCCGGAATTGAAGCTTATTTTTATAGCCATTTAAGTAAATTTCTCCTTGCTAAATAGAATTGCCATGAAAATATGTGTTGTTTTAAATGATTGATAATAATGTCGACACAAAAGAACTTACCGACACAACAGAAAGACGCATGCAATGCGTCTCTACATTAACATTAACAACATAATAAAGTCGCTGCCAAAGGCAGCCTGATTTAAAAGAGGGTAAAACGTTGTTCTAAAATACTCTCCCACAATTGCGGTATCAGGTGGAGATGTTTCTTTGCAATATTTGTGCATATGTCTTCCTGGGACTCTCTGGTAATGGAGGAATGTATTTTTATGTGCACAATTTGCGGTTCGGTAATAGGTTTTCCTATCTGGCTCACCAGATAGCATTCTGCATTGTGAATATCCGCATTCTGGGTAAGTTCCCTGGATATTTCATGCGCGGCTATATTGTATAATTTTCCTGTATGGGTAACAGGGTTTTTCCCCGCAGTCGCTTCCATCGTCATAGGACGATAGGGGGTAATAAGGCCGTTTACCCTGTTTCCCCTTCCTACCTGTCCGTCGTCTCCGCACTCCGCGCTTGTACCTGTAACGGTCAGGTAGTAAATATTCCTCTCTGCATCATCTGCGGCGTTGATGACACTGGTGATTCTTTTTGAGGTATGTTTTTTAATAAATGCATCGATGTATTCTGCGAGAAGACGTTTGATTTTGAGGTATTCTTCTTTTGATGAAATGAATCGGGCTACAAAGGCAATGGCAATAGTAAGATTTATTTGATCGTTTAATCTGATCCCCATAATTTTAATATCTTCGCCGACCATGGGGTAATTGCGTTTTGTTTCTGCAGAATTGAGAAATTGTTCGGTGGAATACACAATGGATTCCAGTTCCGTCATTGGTGAAAACCCTACGCCAACCGAAGTATCGTTTGCCGAAAGCTGCGTACTATCATAGGTTGCCCGTAAATCTGCGCTTCCTGTTCTTGTCTGCATATCAATGACAACATTCTTCTCCGGTTCCAGGAATCGCATGCGATTCCTTAGCCACGCATAAATGGTTTCTTTTGCAATTTCTTCCAGTGGTATTTTGCTATTTCCGGCATATTCAGTGGCGCGGCCTGCCATAATTAATTTCATAGGAACGGTTACCCTGCCGCCTCCGAAAGAGACTTCAGCGCATCCGCCCACCAGAAGACATTTATCGACATTATGGTGCAGGATTCTTCCAAAATGCTCCAAATAGTATTTTGAAAAGGCCTTGCTTAACTCTTCTGCTGCGCCGTCGCAAAGTGTGTCAGGATGTCCTATGCCCTTACGTTCCACAATCTCTACCGAAGATTTGCCGACGGGCGTTTCCCGTGTTTGTTCTATTATTATTTCCATAAAAAGCCTCGGTCTACAGTCTGCAATCTGCAATTTGCCGACTGCCGATTGTGCCTTATTCCCCATTAATAAAGGGGGGCAAGAGGGGTTGTTTACCTCTCACTCTGATTCAGGCAACGGCGGTACTTAAAGAATAAGAAATTGAAATACATTATGCGGGGATTACAAATTCATGTTCCGGGTGCTTGATTGTTAAAACGGGACATGGCGCCTTCCTCACCACTCTTTCAGCCGTGCTGCCCATAAGGGCATGGGAAATCCCTGTACGCCCGTGTGTTGCAATGGTGATAAGATCGATGTTCTGTTTTTTGGCAACTTTTATAATTTCCACATATGGCGTGCCACGAACAATGATATTATTTACCTCTATTTGTTCCAGAAACCTTTTTGGGATTAAGTGATGCATCTTCTTTTTTGCTTTTCCTTCCATATCTTCATATACCTTTAAAATGGGATACATTACCCCGCCTGCGCTAATGGAGACATTCATTCTTGGAACAACATAGAGGATATGCAGTTTTGCCTTAAAGAGCGTGGCAAGGGATAAGGCATATTGTAAAGCGTGTTTAGCGCATGGAGAAAAATCGGTTGGGAAGAGAATATTTTTGACAATAATCATGCTATCGGCCCCTCAGTATAAAGTTATTTTACCGGATTATTACAAAGCGCTTGCCATGCAATCAACGCGTCCATGCAACACGCATGAATTTTGCATTTTCATGTTTTTTATAATCTACTTCTCCATTGTAAGCCTTGTGCAGAATCGAGCCGATACGTTGTGCAAGTTTTGCTGAGGTAGTAAAGATTTCAATTTCCCCGCCTTTTTCATCAATCTTCATGATTCTTTTTAGCGGATTAAACTTCTTCGACCGGTCATCCTCGTTTTTAATGAGGTTCAGAATTTCCTGTTTGTGTTGTTGCAAAAATTCTCCCTTCAAAGTAACAATACCGCTGGGCACGTTTTCCTTTGTTTTTTTACATGCAGGGCATTCTACCCAGTTAATATCCTTCAGGGATTTTTTTTGTTCATAAAGATTGGCGTCCAGAAACCATTTTTTATTGTGATAAATCGCATTGCAATCTTTACATATAGAGTAATCAATGAACCCTTTTTTGGGCAAATACGGGTCGTTTTCTGCATGTATTTTGTCACGGGCAAATTTGCCTACATCTTTTGGTATTTTCATACTAGGCATTCCTCCTTTCGCGCATCTGAAAAAACGTCGTACAGATTTCCTTTTGTCAGAAAGCGCAAAAAAACAAGGGTCTTGTTTGAGCGTATACTCCTGTCATGGTTTATCATGCCAAAGAGTTATTGAAAGCCGGGATAGTTATGCAATAACCGTGGTCCAGCATTTAATTCACTTTTATCGGAATCTTTTTCGATTCTTCTTTTTCCTGCTTTGGCAACGTTATTTCCAGAATGCCATTTCTGTATTCCGCCTTTGCCTGCTCATATTTAACGGCGGTAGGTAGTAAAACAGTTCTCACAAAACTTCCGTATCTCCTTTCGATAAAATGATAGTTTTTCCCCTTTTCTTCCTTCTCTCCTTTCTTTTCGCCTCTTATGGTAAGCGCATCGTTTTTAACGGATATGTGGATCTCCTTTGGGTCAACACCGGGTATTTCGGCCTTAACAACAACGGTTTCTCCTGTCTCGGATATGTCAAGAGGGGGCATCCATTCCCGGAAAACATTTTCGCCGATACCTCCAAAGGTATCGAAAAGTTTATTCATTTCTTTTTTGAATGTGTCCATCATTGGCAGATAAGGCCACTTCATCATTTCAGAGGACATGTTCGTGTCTCCTTCTCTAAAAATGTATGGGATAATAAAAATAATTGCTGCTATTACTGGTAAATGCAATAGTTTATATCGGGGAATATATTATTTTTATGTTCTATTTCACAAAGCCATTTTTCATCAATAGCATTTGCCCGGATATCATTATAAAGTTTATTGAATTGAAAGAGGTGTTCTTTTGTTCGTTTTACGGCGTATTCTACCATGGTTCCGGCTTTCATGATAAACGCCCAGTCACTGCTTTGTGCCAATAAAAGTTCCCGTGCGGCCTGGTTCAAGGCCCGCTGTTGTATGGAATATTTATCGGTGCGGGGGTATGTTCTTGCCAGCGCAACCATACGATCTGCCGCTATGTGAAGATGGCGGTAAATCCAGTCATTTTTATCATTCAGCCAGTATTCGCTGTAACCTTTATATCCCCAACTGGAGGCGGAAGGGACGGCGCATTGGTTTTCAGGATATCTGTCAAGATATTCCAAAGGGGTAATCAGCGAAATCGTCTGCTGGTCAAACGCAATCTTTCTGAAAAGAAAATCAATCCAGAGCGGGCCTTCAAACCACCAGTGACCAAAGAGTTCAGCGTCGTACGGGGCAATGATAATCGGTGTTCTATCCATCAGGGAATCCAGATATTCTGCTTGTTTTTCCCGGTTAAACATAAAATTCCCGGCGTGTTCCGCAGCCTTGTTCCGCGCCATTTCTATTGAATAAGGCTCTTTGTGATTTGTTTTTCCGGTAATGCGGTAATATTTTATCCCAACATTCGAACGTTTTCCATCGCCATGGAGATACGGCTTTACATAGTCATAATCAAGGTCAAAGCCGATATCCCTGTAAAATTCTCGATAATAAAAGTCGCCTGGATATCCTTCTTTGGAACTCCAAACCTGCTTGGAAGATTCTATGTCTCTCCCTAAAACAGCAACTCCTGACGGGCATACTATGGGGGCATAGATACCGTATTTTGGCCGTGGCGAGGCAAAGAGGAGTCCGTGTGCCTCGGCTATGAAAAACCTGATACCTTCTTCTTTAAGAAGCTGGTCAATGCCGGGTTCGTAAGCACATTCGGGAAGCCATATTCCACGCGGTTTTCTGCCAAAATGTTTTTCATAATGATTCATGGCAACGTGTATCTGCGCCCGCATCGCATTTACATTATTATTCATAAGAGGAAGGAAGCTATGCGTAGCACAGGAGGTAATAATTTCCATTTTTCCGGCATCCTGGAATTTTTTAAACGCAGTAATAATGTTTCTCTGGTATTTTTCCGCAAACACATATCTTGCATCGTGGAA
Organism: uncultured Candidatus Kuenenia sp.; assembly: GCF_900696675.1. NCBI lineage: Bacteria > Pseudomonadati > Planctomycetota > Candidatus Brocadiia > Candidatus Brocadiales > Candidatus Brocadiaceae > Candidatus Kuenenia > uncultured Candidatus Kuenenia sp. The sequence goes on from NZ_CAADGZ010000044.1 coordinate 18,740, forward strand.
ATGATTATAGTACATCCTTGCAATTTGATTAAATTCGGATTGATTATTTGTCCGTTTAATCTCTTTTTCCGCAAGTTCGAGTCGTTTTTCTATGTACCGGAGGCAACGCTGCTGCAGAAGTTCATCGGTAAGCATTGAAATAAGTGGAGGAGTCAGAGTCATTGTAATACGAAAATCAATGTGTTCATTTATCAGGTTATCAAACACATTAATCAGCGGGATATATGTTTCGGCCACTGCCTCAAAGAGCCAATCTTCTTCAAGGTATGCATCAAATTCCGGATGGCGGACATAGGGCAAATGGGCATGCAATATTAAGGATAGATAGCCTTTTTTCATATATCTTTTTCAGAATGAGAACTAATCAGCAAGTTTCACTGGATGATAAAATGTGTGAAAAGAATCTTTGCCACTTCGCAGAGGCGCTTTCAGGGACATGTGAAGCTGCATCAATGCCCATAGAAGCATACACCTTTTCATAAGGCGCTTCAATTTCAACCCGCTGATCTTCTGTTATATCAGAAGGGCACATACCTGGTGTTGTTATGGTATTTGACCTTGTCAGCATATGGAAGGTTCCGTCTGAGGTTAAAAAGCCTATGTCTGCACAGAATGACCTGTTTGGTTCCTCTAAATGAATATACCAGTCTTTGGCTCCCTGCACTAAGACACTATCAAAATACTTATTGGCATTATTGCCGTCAAAAAGAATGTTTGTCACATCATACACTCTCAGGACGAGGCTTGCGTCATACGCCAACGTAGAAAGGTTTTTCAGGAAGTTGTCTATTTTGGCCTGCTGTAGTTCCCAATAGCAGAAAAGGCATAATGGGTCTCTCTGCATGATTACGATTCGATTTTCCCCGTAGCTATCCGGAAGATCGGGAATTGCGGATGGGGGAGAGACCACCATTTCTTTTACCGGAGGCTCTTTCGTCTCTGTTTCAGTTATGCCAGGCCATTCATCTTCCCCTGTAACCCCCCATTCCACTACCGCTTCTTTTTTCTCTTGAGGTATTTCTTCATAACCAAAAAACCGAATCCAAAGTATTTTTAAAACGTATTTTATTTTTTCCCACAAGATCTCTGTCAGCGCTTTAAAAATCTCCAGGATTAAGAGGAAGATTTCTTTCATAACGTCTTTGTCCATAGTTTCAAAAAATCATAAATTCTGAAAATGCATCCACAGGCAAGCATATTCATAAGTAGTTGTATAATAGTATTTTACAGTCACATATTGAAATTGATTATACTGTAAACAACAAGGAATAGTCAATGAAATTCATTAACGCAGTTATAATGTTATATTCAAAATGCTTGCTGTCTTTGCAATGATCACATCGGGATTAAAGGGTTTTGTCATATAAATATCTGCGCCTGAATCGTCACCCCTTTTTTTGTCATATTCCTGCCCTTTTGCAGTAAGCAGAATGATATAGACGCCCTTCAGTGCAGAGTTGTTTTTTACCGCATTGCATACATCATAGCCATTCATTTCCGGCATCATTACGTCAAGATAGACAATATCGGGCGTCTCTTTTTTTATTAATTCCAACGCTTGTTTGCCATTTCCGGCAGTGATAATTTCCACTCCTTTCTCTTCAAATTCTTCAAGCGTTTGTTCCAGCAACAGTCTTATATGTGGCTCATCATCTACAATTAATACCTTTGGCATACTACTCCCCCCCCCTTTGTTATCTAATAAATTACGTTAAAGATATCTATTGGTTTTTCTTTGCCTTTTACGGTGATTTTGCCAAATTTTTCAAATTCAAATATGTTTTTGGTTGCATGATATACATTATGCTCCACCAATATTTGTCCGCCTTTTGCAAGGGATTGCAGCCTGTCTGCGATATTTACTTCATCACCTATTGCTGTATAGTCCATATGCCGGGGAGAGCCTATATTGCCAACCACCACTTCTCCGGCAGTTATGCCGATGCCGGTAGTAAAATTATCCCGTATCCAACTACTGCCCGTTTTTTTAATGCATTGCTGCATTTTAATAGCAGATTTAATTGCCTGCGTTTCATTATTATCGCAATGAAAAGGAGCGCCGAAGAAGGCAACAATCATGTCGCCTACAAATTTGTTTACTGTGCCCTGATGTTCAAATATTATTTCCACCATATGTGAAAAATACTCATTGAGATATGTTACAATTTTTTCAGGTGCAAGCTTCTCGCATACAGTGGAAAAATTTCTAATGTCGGAAAACAGAATGGATATTTTCTTTTTTGATGGGTTTAGTGAATTTCCCCCGGAATCTTCCAGGATGGAGCTTACAATCTGGGGCGAAACATAACGTTGTAAATGCGCCTTAATATTTTCCGTCTTCATTCTGTTTTCATATAAAATGGCATTCTCAATGGAAGACGCCGCCTGGGACGCAAAAATACTGAGCAGCTTCAGGTCTCTGGCGCTATAAGGGTAAGGGGAGCGGCTGCTGAGGTTCATTACGCCTAAAATCCTGTCCTTAAGCCTGAGCGGGGCGCATAGTAAGGAAGAAACAGCATTGTGTCCATTCACAAATCTCGGGTCAGAAGCAACGTCATTCACTATCTCTGCGACGCCGGTAACGGCCACATTCCCGGCAATGCCTTCGCCTGATTGCAATATGGTCTTTGGGATATATTCCTCTCCATACGCCGACAGTATTTCAAGTGTATTATTGTCGTTCAACAGCATCAGGGAAGCGTTTGTTGCGTTTATTAACTGCCTTGCCTCGTCAATAATCAACTGCGCAACGTCCTTAACTTCAGTGCATGCGGCTATTTTATCTGCGATGTCGTAAAGGAGGTTTATTTCCCTGTATTTGTCAAGCATATCGCTGGCAAGGGATTTTTTTTCAAACTCTTTATTTGCCAGATATGAAAGCAGTTCTGAAAATACGTGAGCCGGTTGGTCCCCTTTTACCCAGCCTATGGCAATGTCGTTGAGCTTTATAGGATAGGTGTTGTTTGTACTTATGACGTCATTATGGGTTTGTACGTTTACGTCTGGTTGATCACAAAAGGAGGCAATGGTTTTCCCTTCTTTGCCTTGAATTTCTATTGGGTTTCCCAATACGTTTATTAAGTCTTTCAAAAGACTGAACAAATCTTTTTTGGAAACCAGTTTTTCAAGATTGATTTGGGACATTGTTACTGTTAATAAAAGGGGGGGTATTTTACCTGTAGTTATTTATAAAAAACATATATGCGGCGAAGCAAAACCTCAACCAAAAAGATTTTAAACACAAAACGCATAGAGTATTAACAGGGTAATGGAGAAACACGAATAAAAACTTACAAAAAACTAAACCAATACGGAATTCTTAGTTTTATTGAGTTTTTTCAAAAAACTGAAATGTTGCCTTTTTACAATCTTTACGCGTAAATAAACACGGCTCGTTAGTCTATAATTTTTCCGCAGACGTGCCATTCTTATAACAGGAAACAAGATTTTGTCAATAAGCAATTTGACAGTTCCCCGCACCTGAGATGGCGAAAACCCGCCAGTGTAGCCACCTGTTTGCACAACAAGGCGTGGAACATATGCAAAACGGCAATTTTGAGCCAAGTCAAGGAGAAGATTGCGGTGACTGGAAACGAATCATGAACCCATTTCGAGGAACTCAACATCGGTTTCGAAACCGATGTTGAGTTTGTAGTTACTGAAGAAAAGCGCCAGGGATTATTCCCAATTTTTTGTAATCGTTCAAGGGGTCAGGACGAAACAACCCTGACAGGGTTAACACTACTGTAACGTTTCCTTAAAACATGGCGGAAGTCCCAATCACATAAAAGGCACACGTGAATATCTTTTTCAAAAAACTAAACTAATACAATAAATCTATTTTTCAGAAAGCCATTTTGTTGCCAAACTTTCTAAAATCATATTTGTTTGGCTATAAAACACCCTATGAAGTTCATTTTGTAGTTTATTATGAGAAAGAATAAACTAGGGGGCTACGTGAGAAGAAAAATTGCGGAGAGCGCAGAAGGGTAACACCAGTCTTCGCCCTACGGCATCCCTTAGTTACCCTTCTGCATACTGTTATCGATGGATTAATGCATCTAAATATTAAGAATAAATGGCCTCGATAAATCCATCTACTTTAGGTGTCGCATGGAACTTAGCAGGCTACATTTAATTTTCTGAAAACACCATATCATCATAGGCTACTTCTAATTTATGTTTATGCTTTAGTTCTTCCTGTGCCAGAATTCTGCACATTTTTTTCATCTCCATGCTATCGGTTGATTGAGACATACTAACATAAAAATTATATGACTTTTGTTCCTTCTTCATGGCAATAATCAATACATCCTGAAAATCTTTGATTTCAGAGACGTCCTTGTCTACCAGGAATTCTGAGATATGCAAATCCTGTGTTTCGCCAGGTTTGAAACTCATCACTTTGGACGTATCAAAATTTAGCAACATCTCCTTGTGCTTTACCTCTTCTGCCGCAAGTTCTTTTAACCAGACCTTCGCTGCTGGGTCTGTAACATGCTTTAAGGCATCCAAATAAAACTTCTGCGATTTGTCTTCATGCATTACAGCTTTTTCAATGAGTTCTTTTACATTCATTATTGCAATCCCTCCCTACCGTTAAAAGTTATAACATGGATTTTTTATTTAAACGTATCAAGTTAGTTTTTTATTTTGCCTAACGCCTTCAATTCGGCAAGTTTATGTTCGGCAGCAATAGCCGCTGTAACGCCGTCACCCACCGAAGTTGCAATTTGCCGGTATGACCATTTTCTCACATCGCCGACAGCATAGACACCCTCTATTTCCGTTTCCATGTGCATGTTTGTTTCAATGTGGCAACCCGTATCAACGCACAACAAATTTCCCAAAAATGAGGTATTCGGCACACTTCCAATAAAAATGAAAATACCCTGACAGGGCAAACTATTTTTCTCCCCTGTAACCACATTTCTTGTAATAATGCCTTCTACACTTTCTTTGCCATGAATTTCTTCTACGGTGGTATTAAAACTGACGTGTATCTTCGGATTGGCGAAAGCATCTTCCTGATAAATCTTTGCGGCTTTGAATGCTTCCCCCCGGTGAATTATTTGAACTGTTTTAACATATTTTGTCAGGAAAATACCTTCCGTCAAAGCGGAATCACCGCCACCAACGACAACTACATCTTTGTCTCGGAAAAATGCCCCGTCACAAGTAGCGCAATAACTGACACCTCTTCCGTAAAACTCATTTTCACCCGGTATATCTAATTTTCTTGGATCGGCTCCGCAGGCAAGAATAACCGCATAACTTGCATACACACCAGTATCTGTGGTTACTACCTTCAGTCCATCTTCTACTGTTAGTTTCAGAACCTCTTCATAGCGGACAATCAATCCAAAGCGCTTCGCCTGTTCTTCCATCCGCTGTGTTAAGTCTACGCCGCTGATTACGTCTGGGAACCCAGGATAATTCTCTATCATATCTGTGCCGGCTAACTGACCGCCGGTAATTTTTCTTTCAAAAACCACCGTCTTTAATAATGCCCGGCAAGTGTAAACCGCCGCTGCAAGTGCTGCAGGCCCGCCACCCACTATTATTACATCGTAATCCCTGTTCACATCCCCTTTAATCCTTTCATGGCATTTAAAACCTGCCAGCCATAAAAATTCAGCGCAAATTGTTTTTTCTCAATATGACATTCCAGGCATTGCTTTGAACCTTTTGTCGCCCAATCACGTGTTAGAAAAGCAGTTTTTGCCTGCAACCCTCGTGACGTCAGTTTCTCTTTCCCCATATGACAAAAATTGCATTCAACCGCCATCGTTTCGGAAAGCTCAAACATATTCCTTGCCTGGTTTTCTTTTTCGGTATAGCGCTTACCGTCTATATGACAATAATCGCAATCTACTCCAAGGGCAACAGAGGCAGCCATCATTTTTTTTGAAATTTCACCATTTTCCGTAAAAACAGTTAACTCTTCATTATGACAATGATCGCATTCTACTCCAAAAAGTTTGGATATCTTTTCCACTTGAGAAAACCTCTCTTCCATGGTTCCTTTAAAATAGGGGTTTGAATATGTTACAGAGGGTCGGCTTGTTTCATCTCTCTTTTCTGTACCAGTTGCAGCGTATTTACAGAACGAAAGTGTCATCAGCATACTAATAACAGCAGCGTAAACCCGAATGTTTTTTTTGAGAAGAAATTTTAGCATAAGAATAAGATGAAAAAAATTACCATTAGTCGAGTTTGTCAAATAAATCCTTGTTCGCACCACATGAAGGGCAGACCCAATCATCTTGTATCGATTCAAAAGAAGTCCCAGGTGCAACCCCGTTATCCGGGTCACCTTTTTCCGGATCATATACGTAGCCGCAAACACTACATTCCCATTTTTCCATTATAAATCCTCCTTTTTTGTAACTATTCAGCGTAATTTATTAAACTACCGGAGATCAGAGCGCAACTCGTTACCAAACCACAGTTTGGGAACACAATTGCACTGGAAACTTTGTTTCCAGTGCGTGTCAGACTTGACGAA
>NZ_CAADGZ010000045.1:0-25031 GCF_900696675.1 uncultured Candidatus Kuenenia sp.
TTTTAGCCTCTTCATAATTTGCACTGCTTGCATATGTACCATCCTTTTGCTCCTTATAAAGAATTATTCTTACTCAATTCCTTATAAGATAGCTTTTCTCTGCGAGTGGTACTATTTTACTTTGCCATCTGGTACAGTTTTACTCTACCATAATCAGCGGCAGTGCTTTTTTCTTCTTCATGCTCTTTGTGAGCTTTGTTAGACGCCCTTTTTCGACCTTAATCTTCTCAAGCAGTTTCGAGGCGTGATTCTCTCCGCTGATAAGATCGGGATGCTGTTTGCGCCATTTAGCCGTCAGCTTGCCTTCGATTGCTTCCTGTAATATTCTTCGGCGGAGTTGTTTGATGAGAGAGATTTGGTGGGCTGATTCTAAGTCTTGATCTGCTGAAAGTTCTGATATTGTTTTCAGTTTTTGGCAAATTCTACTTTGTGTCAGAATACCATATTGTGGAATTTTAAAATTTAAAAAATCCTTTTCTTTAAATCTTTTTCGGCTAACACTCGACATGCCACCACTAAGATTATTTATAGCTGTAATATTTTCGGGCAAAAGTATGCCACTAAGAAGGAATTCAGGAAGCAATTTACTCTCAACACAAGTAAAAAGTGGAAATTCATTTGATACCAGACAGCCATCAAATTCATCTGGAATAACTGCAAAAGAACTTTTCCATGCAAAAAGACGATTGTAGATAAAATCTCTCTGTTTAACTTCATATAGCTTAGTTGCTTTTATTTCATTTCCATATTTTTCCTCTCGCAGAAAAACACCTTTTCCATACCACTTTACTCCAAGAAGCCTGTATTTTGTATTTGGATCCAGTCTTTTCTCTCGTGAGACCTCTTTTAAAACGTCTCCAATCCTTACCATATTCCACTCACCCATCTTCCCGCCTCTTTTTCTTCTGGATGCGTTTAGTTGCTTTCTGCTCAATCGCTTTTGTCGCACGATCAAAATCAGAAATATAGTCTTTGTCTCGGTCTTTTTTGTACTTTTTAAATTCGCTTTCAGCCTTTTCAATTGCCTGCTCAGCGCTCACTTTACCGGCATGGGTAAGGAGTTCGTGTTCACTCAGTTTCAAAAACTGGTCAAGTTTCTCTATCCAGTCATTCATCTTCATCAGCCTGCCGTTGGTTGCCTGCAATTCTGCAAAGTCAAGATACAAAGACACGATAAGATTTAAGCGTTTTAACTCATCTTCATTGAGATAGTTTTTTGCAATCTTTATATCCTGTGCGGTAATGTAATTCCCTTTAAAATTGGTTAGACCCATAAGGGGTTTTGTGCTGTCTGCCCGCCTGTCGATAATCTCCGCCGCGGTGTGGCCATGAACAGCATAGTGCATCTTGTTTTGTACAGTAGCAAAAAATTCCGCAGTCAGTTTGTCATCTTTTCTATAATCAATGCTGGTGGCATAAATATCGGTTACTTTCTGATAAAAGTTTCGCTCGCTGCTACGAATATCGCGAATGCGCTGTAAAAGTTCCTGAAAATATCGCGCCTTTTCACCACCTTGTTTTAATCGTTCATCATCCAGAGCAAAACCTTTAATAATGTATTCTTTCAGCCGCTGTGTGGCCCAAATACGAAATTGTGTTCCTCGTCGCGACTTAACCCGGTATCCAACCGAAATAATGACATCAAGATTATAATGCTTCACAACATATTCTTTACCGTCTGTGCCAGTTCGTCGGAATTCCCGACATACTGATTTTTCATCAAGTTCCCCTTCATTAAAAACATTATGTATATGTTCAGTAATGGTTGACCGGCCTTTAGCAAAGAGTTCTGCCATCTGATCTTGTGTAAGCCAGACTGTTTCATCCTCCATTTTTACCTGAATCTTTGTCTGTCCGTCTTCGGTCTGATAAATAATAAGCTGGGATTTATTTTGTGCGTTATCCATTCTCCAACTCCTTTCTTAATTGTTGAAGAAGCTCGTCGCTTTTACGAAATGATTCATGTAGCATCGTTACCAGTTCCGCACTTGAATACACGTGTTTTTCCTCTAAAATATGCGGATTTTTAATGTCGAGGTTATAGTCATTCGCAGCAATCGTATCTATAGATACCTTCCATGCCTGCTCATTTTCTTTGTGTTTCTTCCACCACTTCTTAAGCCCATCAAACTCGCTTTTCTGAATCGGCTTCGTCTTGCTGTATGTCTTAATACCTTCGGGCAGTTTATGTTCCCAATACCAGATTTCTAGAGACTGAGCCCGCTCGTTTAACACCGAAACATCCACTCCGGCCACATATATTTTCTGCCTGGAGTCGGATACTATTTCACCGCCTTGTATGATTGCCGGTTGTGTGGGATATTCAGCCGTTATTTCTTCTTCAAAATCCACAGGCTGGCCGGTTTCAGGGTCAATGACATCCTGGTCTTCTTCGGGATGAATATCCTGATCCGTTAATTCTTTTTCGCCTTTAACCTCTCTGATCATGACGGGGTAGCCGTCAAAAGCGGGGTCAGCGAAAAGGTCTGTCACATTGCGGAAGTCCATAATGGCAAAATATGTCTTGCCATACTCTTCATTTATTAATAAGGGTTTCTAAAATAGCATCAAGCGTTTGTGCAAGATTCAGGAAACAATAACAATACCCCCCCTGTTTTATACGTTCGGAATAACGAACCATCAGATTTTACGCTTCATCTATGGCATGTGGTGCAGGCAATACCAAAAGCGCTAGGGTGTGGAGCTTCTCCCGCCCGGTTACGCGGATGGCATTCATTACAGTTTCCGGTAAATGGCGGGTGCGGAGAATCTATTGCGGATGGGTGTTCGGGATACGAATGGCATACGGTACATGAAACCATTGATATAGGAAAGTGGCAATTTGTGCAATGCCGGTTTCTTGTGTTTGCTCCACCCCATGATGCCGTATGGTTTAGCGGTTTCGTGTTGGAGTGACACCGTTCACAGAAGTCTTCCAGATGACAAACACTGCATTTCTTTCTCTCCCACGATGCAGCAAATCCATGTGTTTTTCTTCTCCAAGCATTATTGTGGTTTTTTGGTTTTTGGTCCCTGTGGCAATCGACACACCAGTTGAGGTCAACATGACAGCGGTTGCAGTAGTCTTTGTTGTAATAGAATTCATTCCCATGCTTTTGTATCCATCGCGCATCTTCATGTTTTACCCATCTTTCTTCATGATACAGCGGCATACGATTCTTTTTTATGTGTTTGTGGCAAACATCACAGGCAATGTTTTCTTCACCTCTTTCCTTATGACAGGGGACACAGTTTTTAAACATGTCCGGAAGTAAATCTACGGTAATTGCATCACTCTTTTCGATACCCTCATGGCATGCCTTGCAGTCCACATTATTTTCCAAATGTGTCTTATGGCTGAATTTCAGGTCTTTATATTTTTTCGGAACATTGTGCTTTACCTTGATTTTCATCCCGGGTTTTGTATGACAGTAAAGACAGGATGCCGGATTAGTGGTGTCAAATTTCTTCATATGGCATGAAAGGCACTTTGCCATTTTTGGCCACTTTGGTTCCAAATCTTCTTTGTAATTGTGGCAGATATTGCAATCGCTGAGTCCTCTTTCAATGTGTTTGGCGTGGCTATAATGAATGCCGGACTCTTTACAGCCGCTCAAGAAGGCGAGCGAAGACAGCGCCACGATTAAAAACAGATAATATGGTTTTCTCATAGTATTTTGTTCTATATTTATTAAAAACTCATGCTGTACGAAAGCAATAACTGATGAAACATTTCAGGATCAGTATCGCTGTTTTCTGTCGTCCATCGGAAACTGACGTCTGATTTTTCCGTTAACAAATATTTGATTCTCAGAAAGTAGGTCCTTATATTGATCTTTTGCTCAATATCCCGTGTATACTCATTATCAAGGATTGTCTGCAGGGTATTGCTTCCGTCAAAATTGTATTTATACAAAGAATAACTAGTGCCGCATCCGAGGTCGAACTTGTTTATTTTTTTGTCAAATTCAATTCCAACATCTGCACTGTGGTCAACGCCCTTCGCATCCCAGTATTCAACCGTGAAAGTAATCCTGGAATCTTCAAGAAGAATATTATTTGCCGTAAGGGCGATAAAACTTCTGTAGTAATCGTGATTAAATGAGTTTTCATCATCGTTGTCGAGTACATTCCGGTAATCAAGCCCCCCGGAAATCCCGAATTTTTCCCCGAGCCCCTTATAGCCGGTGAGACTGAAGAGATCAAATGACTCAAAAGTGCCTAGTATCTGATAGAAAGGGGAAATATCATTGCTCTGTTCCGATAGCGAATGGAGGAACCGGTAATACGACAATTGCAGACTTGTATCCCAGTCTATTTTGTCCCATGACACTTTTGTGAGAATATCCTTGGGGAGATTGTTTAAGAGAACGTACCGACCGTAAAAATGCAGGTCTTCATAGAGCCTTTGCCATACGCTGAATCCTATTTCGTCATCATTGCTATGGTCATCATCAACAATACGAATATAATCTAACGAGGCGTGGGTATCGATAAAAGGCCGGAACGCAACGCCGCCTCCGGCAACCGTATCATCATCCGGGCTGCTGTACTGTGACGCCCTTAACCCGCCGAAAACGTGAGCTTCCACCGGGCCTACCTGCTGTTCGTATTTTGCGCCGTCAAATAAAATATTCTCAACGGAATACTGATATTGGCGGCCTAAGCGCAGTTGCGATTTTTCGAGGACAGGGTTTTTGATGTCGGCGTAAAAGTAATAGATGCGGCCGTTGACGCTTTTATTATATGTGTCAAGGATGTCCCTGAACGTGCCATCCCTTGGTTCATGCCCGTCTAAATCCTCGGATAATCTTCCGGAACCGGAAATAGAAACCTTGTTATTAAAAAAATCTTTCGTTTTAAAGCGCAGGCGCTGGTACATATCGTGGTCGTCGTCTCCGCCTGCCCAACGGCCTTCGTACTGGGAGCTGAAATTACCTGAAATAAAATTATTATAGGTAAAGCCGCTTTTCTCTGTCAGCCCCGTAATTAAATTACTATCGGTTACATTTGTTGTCTGGGCGTTAATTTGGGAAGAGAGCGATACTATCAATGCCAGTGCGGCGCCTGCTGCTTTTAAAAACAAGGGTTTAATCTGCTGATTTTTAAAAGGAGTTTTATTCGTATCTAATATGAAAAATGGATTGCAAGAGAGATGATTAATGAAGCAAAAGAGGCGCAATAAGCATCTCATTTGACTGGCGGTATTTTGTATTTTTATTAAAAACGTGTTTATAACTATTATGGGGAAGCGGATTTTCACTTGGAGTGACCAAATATTTTTTTTTATTTTCGGTAAGAGTTCGGTAAGAGCATGTTCTTTCCAATACGATAAAAATAAATCATGCATAATGCATTCAGCAGATATCAATTGCTATCTTTGCGATGTTTAGTACATTTACAGCAAAAGATACCTTTGTAATAAACGAAACGTTTGCTAAAGTTACATAATGCCGTTTCCGTTTTCAACAAAAATCTTGTTTTTGGTTTGTAGATAGTAAACATCTGTTCCTAAAGGAAATAGTATTGCGTTGGTGTTTTTAATACTATAATATCTTTTTTTAAAAACCTCTTCATTTGGTAATATTTTAGTTTTTTAAAAAAGTAGGGGCGAAGCATTTGCTGTAAATTGTCATAAATACCTTCATATCCAAACGGGCAAATGCTTCGCCCCTACACTGCGATTATTGGAATTTTTCAAAAAACTAAAGTGTTACTTTTTTGTAAGTTTTTCTGTAACTATTCAGCGTAAACATTACAGTTTGATACCAACATCTTCGGGAAACTCCTGTTTCTCAAAATAAAATAAGGCGCTGCAATGAAATTTGGCAAGTTTGAAATCTATCCTGTTTCCGATGGTTGCATTTATTTAGACGGCGGCGCTGTTTTTGGCGTAGTGCCAAAAGTCCTTTGGCAAAGAATTCTTCCACCGGACGAAAAAAACAGGGTGCAGTTGTCTTTGCAATGTCCGTTGGTTGTCGCAAAAAAATATAAAATACTGATCGATACCGGGACGGGTTCAAAACATAACGAAAAATTTTGTCAGATGTACAGGTTAGAAAAAAAGGCACCACTTTTGGAATCGTTGTGCAGGTTTGGTTATCAGCCCAAGGATATAGATATTGTCATCAATACACATCTTCACTTTGATCATGCGGGAGGGAATACTACCATCAATGAAAAGGAGGAAATTGTTCCTACATTCCCAAAAGCAACGTATTTTATTCAGAAAGGAGAGTTAGAGGTGGCCTTAAATCCAAATGAAAGGACAAAGGCTAGTTATGTTGCTGAAGACTTTTTGCCAATAGGCGGCACAAAATATCTCCACCTTGTTGACGAAGATGCCGTAGAAGTGGAAAGGGGTATTTCACTAGTAAAAACAGGCGGGCATACCCGGCATCATCAATGCGTCAAAATTGAATCTGAGGGACAAACAGCGTTCTTTCTGGCTGACCTGATACCCACGGCAGCCCATTTGAATTATCCGTATATTACAAGTTATGATTTGTTCCCGCTGGAAACACTGGAAAGCAAAAAAAAGATAATAAAGCAGGCCTTTGAAGAACATTGGCTTTTGATATTTCAGCACGATCCAAAAATACGAATGGGATATCTTAAAAAAGTGGATGAGAGATTTGAGATTGAAGAGGTCAAGGTCTATTGAATAGACCTTGACCTCTTATTTTATAATGGATTCTTTTGTTAAACCGGCTGAGCGCCCTTTATCTGTTTTCCTTTTACAATACCGTATGCCCCGCAAATAATTAAATAAAAGCTTAAAGCGGAAGATAGCGCCAACTCCGGCGTGATGATAAAGTAGACAATAGCGGCGGAAAACTCCAAAATAACTGCCTTAATCCCCTGTCTTTTCCCGATTTTGCAGGTAATGTTAAAAAAGGGGATTTTGCTTATCATTAAAACACCCAATGTGAAAACAATGAACGGTAAAAAATTCACGATAATGTCTGTTCCAAACCGTGTGTAGATAAAGTGATGGAGTATGCAAAGCTGTGCCACCGTTCCTCCTGCAAGCGTTGATGGCAAACCTGTGAAAAAGTGCCTAGGCAGTTGTATCGCCTCTTCTTTTTGTGCGTTAAACCTTGCCAGACGATACGCGGTGCACATCATGAAAAACAATCCAAAACCCCATGAAATAACGATAGGACTGTTATTGCACATTTTCGTCATAAGGACAGCCGGCGCAATACCAAACGCCACTAAATCTGCCATAGAATCTAATTGCGCCCCGGTTTTGCTCGCGGTATTCATCAAACGTGCAAGTTTCCCATCAAAACCGTCGAGAATCATGGCAACGATTATAAGCCATGCCGCTATTTCAAGCCTTTGATTTAAAACACACATTATCGACAGAAAACCGCACATAATATTGCCCATAGTTAATACTGTGGGTAAATATTGTTTTATCTTCAAATCAAATATCTCCTTTATTTACATTGTTTAAATCCGCATCCAGCCCGAAGGCTGGACGCTACTTTTTGAAATAATTTCGTTAAACTGTTACGATCAAATATGAATATTCGTTCGCGGTAATTGAGAAAAGCAGATTAATAATTTTCAGGCATTACCATAAGGTATCGTAACAGTGTAACAAAACTTATTCCATTCAGAACTAAAAACTCTTAATTGAAAACATATTTTATAAATACTTTAAATACAGTTAGTTATAAATTAAATAGAGAACATGTAGTTTGTTGCCGTTACAGGCTTAGATCAAATAAATGCAGTAAATATACTGCATTTACGGTATTTTATTACTGCATATGAGATGAGGGTCGAAAATGTAATTGCTCAATAAATTGTGGTGATGGAGCTATTGGTATCTTATCAGTAATTTCTTTTGAATTATCCTGTCAGGCAATGCCATGCCCTACCCGATTATCACCAACCACAACTTGTTGAGAAGTTACATTTTTTAGTCTATTTTTTCTTGACACCATTCTTTTATTGTGATAATTTGTCTCAAACTCATAACTTTTGAACAGTTAGGTATATTTTATTGACGAGGAAACCGGATACTGTAAAAGATTTATGAAATAATGGGAGAGAATGCCGATTGGTAAATATCCTTGCTAAATCTTGAAAATAACTTACAGGAGATAACTGAATGGATGCATACAAAAAGTATTTAGCCGAATTTGTTGGTACATTTGCATTGGTTTTCATTGCCGCTGGCGCTGTGTGCGCTGATTTTTATTTGAAGCAGTCTGGCGGGCAAGGTTTTGGGCTTCTGGGAATTTCAATTGCTTATGGTGTCGTGGTAATTGCCGTTATTTATGCCATGGGCTATGTGTCTGGTTCCCATATTAACCCTGCAGTAACAATATCTTTTTGGATCACGAAAAGAATGGAGCCTAACACTGCAATTATGTACATAATTTCTCAGATCGGCGGAGCTATTTTAGGCGGGTTTGCATTGCGAACTATTTTTCCTGACGCATTAAGTAGTATTCATCTAGGGACGAGCACACTAGCCGCAGGCGTCTCCATTGAAAGAGGCATACTGATGGAATTTATTATATCGTTCCTCCTGATCTTTACCATCTATGGGACGCTCGTAGATAAAAGGGCTTCTGGGGGTTTTGCCGGACTAGCGGTTGGGTTGGTAGTATTGTTTGGCTCGCTGGTTGGCGGGACAATTAGTGGCGGGGCAATGAATCCTGTACGCGTTTTTGGCCCTGCGATTGCTTCTGGCCAATTTACTAATCATTACGTTTGGTGGATAGGCCCAATACTTGGCGGTATTGCGGCAGGCATTGTTTATGACAAGCTTTTCGCCGAACGTAAAAAATAACGTGCAGTTGACGAAAGAGGTTTAAATAAGAAATATATAAATAGGAAGACGGCAATAGGTAGCGCATTTACCTATTGCCGTTTTTTCATTGAATTGAAGGGTTGTGCATTTGTTTGATATCGACATAGTTCTCTCCAAAATAAAGCATAAAAACAAAGAGTTTGCCGAGCCTGCCGTTACAACTATTTCCAGGAAACGAACTCCTTTTCACGTATTGATATCCTGCCTTTTAAGTTTGCGGACAAAAGATCAAACCACCAGAGCAGCCTCAGAACGGCTCTTTGCGATTGCGGATAATCCCGAAGATATGAAAAAGATCCCTTCGCAAAAACTGGAAAAACTAATCTATCCGGTAGGTTTCTACCGGAGAAAAGCGGTCACTATTCAGGAAATTTGTGAAACACTTACAAAAGATTACGAAGGTAAAGTCCCCGATGAAATAGATGAGCTGTTGAAACTAAACGGCGTTGGACGAAAAACAGCAAATTTGGTAGTTTCCCTGGGATACAAAAAACCGGGGATTTGCGTTGACGTCCATGTGCATAGGATTACTAATCGTTGGGGCTACATAAAGACAAAAACTCCGGCAGAAACTGAATGTGCCCTCCGCAAAAAACTCCCCGCAAAATATTGGTTGTGTATCAATGATCTTCTCGTTACTTACGGTCAGAATATTTGTGTCCCAATTTCACCGAAATGCAGTCTTTGCCCGGTAAATAGTTATTGTAAAAAAGCAGGGGTAACACGGCACAGATGAATGCGATTTCATAAATAATGCGAAAAAAGGCGATATACATAAATAAGCATCTGCAATGACATTTTGATAGATTGGGAAACAATATGAGACCTCCTTGGATAAGGGCAAAATTCCCGTCAGGTAAAGGTTTCACGGAAATAAGGGAGATACTGCAGGAATATCGGTTGCAGACCGTGTGCGATGCGGCTTTGTGCCCCAATATCAGCGAATGCTACAATCAAAAAACGGCAACGTTTCTAATACTGGGCGGTGTATGTACCAGAAAATGCGGGTATTGTGCCGTTACAAAAGGAACCGCTGCGACACTGGATGAAGAAGAACCATATCGGGTCGCTACGGCTGTCAGGAAAATGGGATTAAAATATGTCGTTATCACATCAGTAACCAGGGATGATATCACAGACGGCGGTGCGGGCATCTTTGCACAAACGATTCAATGTGTTCGTGATTTTGTTAATGATTGCAAGGTGGAAGTATTGATTCCTGATTTTGGGGGTTCCGTTGATGCGTTATGGACGGTATTGGATGCAAGGCCTGATGTTTTAAATCATAATATAGAAACTGTTCGCCGTTTGTATCCAATAGTAAGACCTGGGGCTGATTATGAAAGATCACTGCAATTATTGCGTATTGCAAGTGAAGAGAGGCTGCTTATGCCAACAAAATCAGGGATCATGCTGGGATTGGGAGAACAATGGGATGAGATAACAGAGGTTCTACACGATATTAAAAATACCGGTTGTGAAATAATAACGTTGGGACAGTATCTTCGTCCAAATAAAAACGCCTTACCTGCTAAACGGTATTATACACCTATGGAGTTTGAAAGATTACAACGGGAAGGAGAAAAAATGGGTTTCCGTTGTGTTGAGTCCGGCCCCCTGGTAAGAAGCTCTTACCATGCAAAGGCACAATCAGAGAGTATTTTAGAAAAAAAACCAGAAATTATACAAAAAACCCATAATTAACTCCGAAGGGGTGATATAATTTTATCTTTCATGAAACACCGGACAGTGGCGATTATGTCATCCCTTCGGGATTAGGCGTGGTTTTACCGTGTTTTTCTATAATCATATTACCCCTTCGGGGTTCTCCTTTTTTCCCGGAATTTTTCAAAGAACTAAAGTGTTACCTTTTTTTGTAACCGTTTAGCTTTTTGAAAAAATACCATGAAAAATGAATAAACAAACACGTCCTTTATTTAAAGCGCTTACGATAGCCGGTTCCGATAGTATTGGCGGAGCGGGGATACAGGCGGACATGAAAACCATCGCGGCATTGGGAGGATATGCGGCCACTGCAATCACCGCGTTAACGGCACAAAACACGCTGGGAGTACATGCCGTCTATGAAATTCCTGCTTCCTTTGTTGCGCGGCAAATTGACGCAGTAGTATCCGATACTGGCGCCGACATCGTCAAAACAGGAATGTTGTACAGCAAGGATATCATTGAAACGGTTGCCTCCAGGCTCAAACATTATGCGCTTTCACCTGTTGTCGTCGATCCCGTCATGCTGTCAAAAAATGGAGCGGCACTATTGGCCGAAGATGCCATTCCGGCCTTGATCTCTCAATTGTTTCCCTTGTCCTTCATCGTTACGCCAAATATTCCGGAGGCAGCACATATTTCCGGCGTAAAAATTCAAAATATCTCAGATGCAGAAAAGGCTGCAAAATACATACACAAACTCGGCCCCGCAAACGTACTCATAAAAGGCGGCCATGCTCTGCATTCAAGTGATATAAAGAGCAGCAATGCGGTAATTGATATTTTGTACACTGGAAAATCCTTTGCATATATTGAAGGCGAGTATCTCCCCGCAAAACATGTCCATGGTACCGGATGCGTCTATGCCTCCGCAATCGCAGCGTATCTAGCGAAAGGATGCGGCATCGCGGAAGCTGTTAGGCAGGCAAAAAAATTTGTCGTTCTGTGTATTAAAAAATCATTCTCTCCGGGCAGGGGATATGATGTTATGGAGCCGTTTAGTACCTTTTTTGGCAAAATATTTAATGGTGAAATACGAAATTCGAAGTTCGAAATACGAAACAAATCCGAATAACAAAGCATAAAATTCAAAACAAATCAAAATATACCTGTCTGCGTGCGGTCACGCACAGGCAGGCAACAATATGAAGCACGAAATGTGAGATACGAAAGATGCATTTGTTTAGAATTTCAAATCATTTTGTCATTAGAATTTGTTTCGTATTTCGTACCTCGAGTTTCGTATTTTTTATACCTTACTTGTTTGGTTCTGGCTATGCCAGTTTAGGGCATTACAATTCCCTTGAATTAGCTTGTTTAGGCTGTTATACTTTTTAAAAGTGGCAAGCCTCTCCTGATTTACATCGCGATAAATATCTCTTTTAAATTAGTTGTTTGTCGGTAATTGAGGAAGCGATAGTATGCAACAAGCCGTTAGCCTGGAATCAAGCGTGCTCGTATTAAACAAGTTTTTCATGGCGCTCCATGTAATCTCTGCGAAACGGGCATTCACATTGCTATGTAAGCACATTGCGGAGGTTGTTTCCGTGGATGAGGGAAAATATAATTCCTATAATTTTGAAAGCTGGAGGGATGTTTCTTCGTACAAGGTCTCGCTCGGTTTAACAGACGACGATACTACGAGTTGGGTAAAAACTGTTTCCTTTTCCATTGAGGTGCCAAAGATTATTCGGCTCTTAACATACGATAAATTCCCTCAATCTTCTTTGAAATTTAACAGAAGGAATATTTTTGCCAGAGATGAAAATAAATGTCAATACTGCGGCAAACGTTTTCCAGTTTCAGAATTAAGTTTTGATCATGTTATACCAAGGGCGCATGACGGAAAAACCACGTGGGAAAACGTGGTATGTGCATGTACTGAATGCAACAAACGAAAAGGCGGCAGGACTCCTGAACAGGCGGGAATGAAGTTGACCAGAATACCTGTAAAACCAAAACACAGCCCTGTATTGAGATTGAAACTCCGGTTTGAAAAATATGAATCGTGGAAACAATTTTTGGACGAAGCGTATTGGTCGGTTCCATTAAAATAGTCCCCCCCTACCAAAGCCTTCATACAATAAACTATCGCCACAGTAATTAATCCAGCTTTGCCTTGTCCACATCTTCAATAAAAAAATATTATTTGTGTTTGATAAGGAAAGAGCTTTCCGGCATACTGCCTGAGATTCTCCGGCAAATGCTCTATCTGTTATCGAAAATATACGGGTTTTCCATAAAAACTCGTATTTTTTTTTACAGAAAAGGCATTTTGAAAACATACCGGCTGCCCGTGCCAGTAATCAGCGTCGGAAATATTACTACAGGCGGAACGGGAAAAACCCCTGTTGTTGAATACCTGGCAAAATATGCTGGGAAAAAAGGCAAAAGGGTTATTATCATAAGCCGCGGATACGCGCCAATGATGCAACAGGGAAAAGATGCTGCAAGCAATGAAATGTGCAATGATGAACACCTCTTATTTAAAGAGAATATCCCCGGCATAATGAATATATTGGGAAAAGACCGGGTAAAAAGCGGCTGGGAAGCCATAAATCGCCGTCAGGCAGAGTGCTTGTTGCTGGATGATGGTTTTCAGCACCTACGGCTTTTACGGGATATGGACATTGTTCTTATTGATACACTGGAGCCTTTTGGATACGAATACACTTTGCCCCGTGGATTATTAAGAGAACCATTGGAAGGATTAAGAAGGTCAGATCTTTTTCTATTGACTCATACAGACCAAATTAGTCCGGAGAAAAAACAGACGGTAATCAACCGGCTCCGTGAAATTGCAAGAGATGTTCCCGTAATAGAATCAATCCACAAACCAGTGCGTCTGGTTTTAGCAGCCGATGAAAAATCGTTTGGTACTGAATGGTTGGCCGGAAAGAAGGTTTTTGCTTTCTGCGCAATCGGAAATCCGTTATCGTTCAGGAAAAGCCTTGAGAGTTTAGGAGCGATACTGGTTGGTTTCCATGAATTTCCAGACCATCACGCATATACTCCTTCGGATCTGCATATTTTAAACGGCGAAGCCAGATGCGCCTCTCCCGATGCAGTCGTCATTACGCAAAAAGACCGTGTAAAACTAGGAAAAGACCTTGCCTGCTGGACGTTACCGGTATTAACGCTGAAGATGGAGATTTGTATTACAAAAGGAAGTGAAATTTTGCATAAAAAGTTAGATGAGAAATTAAATTGAAAGGAAAAGAATAAATGGCTCATAGTATTAATGAAGAATGTATAAATTGTGCCGCATGTGAAAGCGAATGTCCGGTAGAGGCTATTTCTGAAGCAGGAGATGTGCGGGTAATTGATGAAAGTACCTGTACTGACTGCGGAAATTGCGTCAGCGTTTGTCCTGTAGACGCAATCATTGCCCCATAATCCAGGGGAACTTAAGGGAACCACAGATTTCACAGACTTCGTCGTGATCTCAGTCGAACGATTGCACAGATTAAAAACAGGGTGGCACGGACAAACAAGTTTGTCCGTGCCACCCTGTACCTAAGTGTTACAATATTTCTTGTTTTGTCTCATTAATGCCAGGAACAATAGATGGAAAATCAGCATCATTGCGAAATCAGGAAATATACTCCTTTAGATCTTGGAAAGATTAGTACCTATTCAATAACAGAACGACAGAATCTTTCCAATATTCATCTTTTTGCCAAACCAACAGAACCCACTGACGGAATAAAGGCCTTTTTCGAATCTTTGCCAGAAATACTGGCTTCGGCAAATCTGCGCAAGGTTATTGATGCAATAGTCCTGGCGCGACAGAATAAGCGTCCGGTGGTAATGTCATTTGGGGCGCACGTAATCAAATGCGGTTTGTCACCGCTCATTATTGATTTGATGAAACGGAATATTATAACCGCCCTTGCAATGAATGGGGCTGCCGCTATTCACGATTACGAAATATCACTGATCGGCGCAACCTCGGAAGATGTGGCAGAAAGTCTGAGGGATGGAAGCTTTGGAATGACAAAAGAAACTCCTGAAGCATTTCAAATAGCCTCTTCAAGGGGAGCAACTGAGGGCATCGGATTGGGAAGGGCAATGGGAGAAAAGATTATTGCGGATAACAAAGCCTATACCGATCTGAGTTTATTGGCCTGGAGTGCGAAACTGGATATCCCGTCCACCGTACATGTTGCGTTCGGCACAGACACTATTTACATGCATCCTAACATTTCAGGCAAAGACATGGGCGAATCCAGTCATATTGATTTCAGGATACTTGCTTCAATAGTATCCGATTTGGAGGGTGGCGTCTGGCTCAACGTTGGGTCTGCTGTCATCATGCCGGAGGTGTTTCTTAAAGCGCTTACCATAGCAAGAAACGTGGGGAACAAAGTGGAAAATTTTGTAACGGTAAACATGGACATGATCCAGCACTACCGGCCGCAAACCAATGTATTAAAAAGGCCTACCCGTACCGGATACGCACTCACCGGACACCACGAAATCATGTTCCCCCTGCTCAGAATGGGCATTCTTTCAAGACTTGGCTCTGAAAATGAGTAAAAAAAATACCCTATTGAAAATATACCGCAAAATGTACGATTCTCTGGGACCTCAACAATGGTGGCCTGGAGAAACACCGTTTGAAATTATCATTGGCGCTATATTGACCCAGAATACCAATTGGTCAAATGTTGAAAAGGCTATCAATAATATAAAAAAAGTAAACAAACTTACCCCAAAGGGAATACATTCGCTAAGTTTGCCGGAACTGGCGGAACTGGTCAGGCCTTCAGGGTTTTTTAATGTCAAGGCAAAGCGTGTTAAAACATTTGTCAACTGGCTGTTTTCAAAATATGAGGGCAATCTCACCGCCATGTTTCATCAGGACTGCCGGACGCTTCGTGAAGAATTGCTTAGCATAAACGGCATTGGACCGGAAACGGCGGATTCGATTCTGCTTTACGCAGGCAATATGCCTACTTTTGTCATAGACGCCTATACGCACAGGATATTTTCGCGGCACGGCCTTGTTCCTGAAGAAAGCGCTTACGATGAAATGAAATCTTTTTTTGAAGACAACCTCCCCGAAGACACTAAATTATTCAATGAATACCATGCCCTGATCGTGAACATCGGAAAGTTGTTTTGCAAACCCAAAAGGGTGTGTGAACAGTGCCCTCTGCTTGAGTTTTTGTAACTATTCGGAGTAAACACTACGGTCTAACATGATAGCATCAGGCGCTTATCACATCACATCCTTTGTTGCCCAATGGCGCCCATCAGCCGCAACGCTTTTTGGCGTCGGCTGGATGGGATTGTTAGTCAATAATTCCTCACGCCGCGTGTAGCGGCGCCAACTCTTTATTGCTGATTCTCGACAGCCCAAGCTTTACCAATACACAGTTAATATCATCAGCAGTTACATTGGATGGCGCCGTGATCTCAATACCTATAGGATTACCGCTTTCACCAAAATCAATAATTAGTCCCTGACCCGCCTTAGCAGTTTTACGGCTTTTCTCCCCTTGCTGACGTGGTAAATACAGATATGCAGCAAGTGGCTGACCGTGACGAAATGTTACTTCAAGATATGGCTCTTTCATTTCATTCCTCCCAAACTGGATATGCAGTAATGACTACGAGTAAATTCGAAGTACTATCTGGTTCAACAATAACTTCCCAGGGATGTTGCAAGTGATGTGTCGTAATAATCCAACGTCCTTCTATTATGTCCTGGTGATACGATTTCGCATGATGTAACATCTTTCTCAGATCAATCTCATTAAATTGACGATCAATCATACGTTTTAGCACATGTGGGCATAGCTCCAATTCCCAATCCCACCAATTTGGCCATTGATTTTTCTTCAAATTCAATCGTTCTTTAAAAATTTTGCAATTCTTTGAGTTTTCTCTCTTAGGTTAACGACCCAGCTCACTTGCCCGCCGGTCACGACCGATAACATGGCCGAAGTTAATAAAGGTGACTTTGTTCAGAGACCCGCCGATGTTCGCGGGTCAAGTGCAGCCGCTGGTTAGCGATTTTTATATGATTCTGTTCAGTCGTTTCCCATTTGCTTTTCTATGGAAGATAATGTTTTTTTGCTCTCTTCCATATCCGGATTGATTTCAATAGCTTTTTTCAGGTAATCAATTGCTTTACCTATATTTTGTTGGCGTAAAGCTGCAATACCTAAATTATGGAAGGCCCAAGCCTTATCTCTATTTGTCAGTTCAAGTTGAATAGATTTTAAAAGAAAACTTTCCCCTTCGGGCATATTCCCACGTTGAATATCAATTGTTCCCATTAGGAAATATGCCAAGCCGAAGTCAGGGATTTTTTTCATGAGACCCTCTGCTATTGCATAAGCTTCATCATATTTACCATCGTTAAAAAGGTTTCTCACGTTGCCAGCCGCCTCACTATATTCTGATAAATAAGAAACACCTTTACTTGCCGCAATCCTACCATCCGGAAGCAGTTTCGGTGAAGTAAGGCTAAGTTTGCCGACCTCAGCCTTTAACTCTTCAATTTTTTGATCTTTTTCTGTTACAGTCTTTTGATATTGATCAATTTTAACAAGAAGATCGTCATTGCTTTTGACAAGACCGTCGATCCTGGCATTCTTTTTCCCAATACTTTCCTGCAGTTGGGCCACATCAGCCTTAATACTAATATTTTGACCGACATAAGTAAGGATCGTGCCAACAGCTATAAATATGATCCCTATTATTGTTATCAAATGCATGGATTTACCTCGCTAGCGTTTAAATCAGAGGCGCGGCTTTTTGCGTCCCCTGCATTTTTTTGTTGGGCGCTAACTCCACCAAATCAAATCAGATGTTGAGTATTCTGCCCCCATTTCTTTACTTGGTGTATATGCCTGTAGGCACTCAAGTAGAGACTTTGAAACACCATTGCCATATGGGTTTGATATAAAAACTTTGGGAGGATATTCACCGTCCCGTCCATAATCTAAGGGGTGGTGGCACGAATCTACCAAAGGTCTGTCACCTGCAGCCCTCATTAATTGGTGCAAATGTCTAATTAACACAACCCCATCTACATTTGGAAATGTATTTTTATCTGGGTCAAAGGAGTTTGGAGTAAAAAGACCACTCTTCTCGTGGAGTAAAGCAGAAATGGGTTCGTAAATAAAATCATCCCAGACAACGACAAGGACTCCACTGAACTCAGGATTTTCTTCTTTGAAAGGCCTAAACTTACTCTCTGCACTTATAAGAAAATCCTTCAAAGGATTATCGCGAGGGTAAGTAATTCCTTTTTCGACATCTGGTAACTGCTCAATTTCATCATTTGTGAAATTTCGAGCAGAGAGCTGGGTCGGGTTGCTTTGTAGAATTTTGATATGCGAAAGCAAGGACGGTGCTTTAACTTCAATACCAAATGTTTTGCTTCCTCCTTCAATGTTCAACTCTGGTTTTTTTTTACTTGTTTGGGTTGTTGGTTCCCACTGAAAAATTGCTTCAAACGGCCACTCGTATGTTAATAATTTATGGATAACATGAAGTTCTGAAATTCTTTGTAATAACTGTTCGTAGTGTGACTCATATTTTTCTCGCCCAGAAATGGATGCTATTGCATCAATAAATCCCTTAGCAAAACCGGGTAGTTTTTTATTACAGTCTATACATGCATTGACAATTGATTGTGCAAATGGATGATCAGAACCCCTACGGCGATAATCAAAATGATATGCGTAGTAGTGCCAATTCGAAAAAATTTTTGATTCGAATATGTGTTGATACAAATCATCTTCGGTAAGGGTGTCTTTCATTGTTTGGTCCATTTATTTGTATTTAAAACGCCCAACCATTGATTATCACAATCAATTGCCCTGATAACTTGATAAAAGTACTATTATCAGGTAAAATTATTATGTAAAAAATTACCTTATAATTTTACTTCATAGACAATATAGCTTAGGAGAAAAAGATGTCAATCAAAAAAGAGAAAAGGTTGCTCGATGAAGTGAAAGATATAATGAGGCTTAAGCATTATTCCATCCATACAGAACGATCATACTGTGATTGGATTAAACGATATATTCAAAATACCACCGAATGACCAGTAGAGAGGATTTAAAGGACAGTGAAGAAAAAATAGAGCAATTTTTGATCCACCTTGCCGTGAAATCTGGCGTTGCCCCTTCTACCCAGAACCAGGCTATGAACGCACTTGTATTTTTGTACAAGAAAGTTTTAAAAGTATCATTAAAAGAAGAGATTAATGCTATACGTGCACAGAAGAAGATGAATATTCCAGTAGTCAAACCGATGGAGTCAAACCTTATCTATTGACAAAAGAGTCGATAGCATAATCGCTCCGGATAGCTCTGTGAGGGACGATAGAAGGCAATTCTTGTTGAAAAGGATTCCTGTCTTTTAGGGCTTTCGCGTTATATCCACTTAAACCCTGTTAAGATTACTATGAAAAAGTGTTAAGGAATGTCAAGCCTGACAAAACAGAGCCATCAAAATCTTAAATGTATGATCGTTTTGGTGGAAAACACTTTATTGTCAATAGGTTAGGTTTGACCCCGCGAATTCCTCAGACCACCGCAATGTTCACATTGCAGAAGTGTAAACATGCACCTCTTCATCAAGGCGATTCTTTAATCTATCTTTTTCTATTTCAAGATCATATCTTGCTTGAAGATTTATCCAAAACCTTTCTGAAAGACCAAAAAACCTTGATAGTCTTAAAGCTGTATCTGGAGTTACAGAACGTTTGCCCTGAACAATCTCATTTATTCTGCGTGCAGGTACATTAATATCTTTAGCCAGCCGGTACTGACTAATACCCATGGGTTTGAGAAATTCTTCCATCAGAATTTCACCTGGATGAATTGGATCTAATATCTTTTTTGCCATCGTTACCTCCTAATGATAATCTACTATTTCAACGTTGTAAGCATCTCCTCCACGCCATTCAAAACATATACGCCATTGATCATTAATACGGATACTATATTGCCCATTCCTATCTTTCGATAGTTTTTCAAGATGATTATTCGGTGGTATACGTAAATCCATCAGGATTTCAGCACCTTCAAGTATTTCAAGTTTTCTTCGGGCAGTTTTTTGTATATCCCGTGGAAGTTTGAGTGATATTCGACGATTGAATATTTTCTCTGTTTCTTTGCAAGCAAAGTTTTTTATCATTTATAAGATAGTATTGCATCTCGTTAATAATGTCAAACGTTATTATCACTTCTTTAACATAACGGGAAGTTCGGCGGCGCGGGTCAACGCGTCCGCGGTAACGCTTGGTTATAACTTTAATATCTCATTTTTAAATATTCAGTTACTTGAAATTTCTTCATATATGGTTTTGACCTTATGTCATTCATTAATTCCCAATAACAATGTTTAGCAAAATCACCCTTTATTTCGTCTGGATATGTGTAGTGATACCTTTTAATATCTTTGCTTGGTTCATAAACTATGGGGCGGTGGAATTCTGGTTGAAGATACTCATAGATACCCCACCTTATATTATTGAGAAACTCAGCTATCGCACTGCTATGATAAGAAAAGATATCATCATGAAACCATTGATAAAATTCTTCAATAATAACCAGCGCGTTATCATCGCTTAAAGTAATTCCGTTTCTATTGAATATTGTTTGTAACTCTTTTACTACCCCCGAAAGGCGGCTGAAATTATGTTTTGAGATATTTCCACAAATTTTAATAAACTCGACTCTTTTTATAGATAAATTGGTTTCTAATTCTATTGAAGGGAGCCATATTTCTTCCACAACAACTTCTATTGAAAGCCATTGCCTAAAATCGCTGACACAATTTTTAAGGTTTTCGATTGAGTTGTTTTGTTCAAATTTGGGTGAATCACAAACTGATTGGAGAGCACTAAGATAAGTTGATTGTTCACCTAATACCTTTTTATCAGAACACGAGAGGAAATCGACAAGAATGATATTGAAAAATTTTTTATGGGGCCTTGACGAAAATTGAAATTGAGAATAAGGATCATTTCCTATCACGTTCCCTATTTCAAAATTAACCATTTCATCAATAAGCTCTTTGACAGCCTTAATAATAATCACTTCGCGTTCAGTATCGGTAAATTTCATTTCCATATGTTATAACATGAATTAGCCGTACTAATAGCCGTCTTATAAGACGGCTATTAGTACGGCTAATATTTTCACCGGTGACTTATTATACGGCTATTCGGGCATATAATAACGTTCACGAATATTTTGCCGGTAATATATCTTAAATTATCTAAATACTGCAATATTTTTTTTCAAAGTAAAAATTACCTCTAAGTCTAAACCTACATTACTTGATGAGGTGCATGATGCAAACCGGGTAAAGCGCTATAGCATGGGAACAGAAAAGAGGTGTGTTAACGGGATTAAACGCTTTATCATTTTTCATGGAAAGCGGCATCCGTTACACATAGGAGAACATGGAGTCAGTAGATTTCTTTCTCGTCTTGCAATTAAGAAACAAGTGTCTGCTTTCACACAGAATCAGGCATGAAGCGTCATTGTATTTCTTTATCAGGAAGTGCTTAAACAAGAACGCGGATAAGCTCTATTGTCTTGATACCGCTTCTGCAACATAGAGTTTTCTTGATATGATAACCTAAAAATAAGTCTCTTTTGTAGTACGAGTCAGGGAGAATGACTCCTTTGAGATAATCAAAAGAACATACACTAAGGATCTAAAACATCAACAGTGGTTTATGGAATTATATAACCATTACCCTCTCGGGGGAGAGATACGTTTTCATTTTTCAACACAACTTCACACTATTTATCCCTCCCACTTTTTTCTGATACCACAAAAGGAGGCATTGGAATGTTTTTGATAACATCCGGCGATTCCCAATCATGTAACAAACTATCAAACATACACCTATTCTCGCCTCGAACATAATAAACACCTGGCGGCAAATAGCACCCTTTATCCATACACATCAGGTGCCTCCTTTCCGGAAAAAAGTGGTAAAAAGTAATGTGTTTCAATACCGGGCAAAAAACGCGCAGACGCGGGTACACTGGTACAGAACAAGAAATGTTACGCTGTCTGCGCAAAAAAAGTCGGTAAAAGTTTGCCAGTGTACCTGGGTATCTTCTCTAAGAAACAATTCGATAAAGTAATTTGTTCTAATTCATAAAATTTTTTTAGAATTAACGAAAGCTAAATTTCCATCGCCATTCATTGTGAACAATTATAAGAA
Organism: uncultured Candidatus Kuenenia sp.; assembly: GCF_900696675.1. Classification (NCBI taxonomy): domain Bacteria; kingdom Pseudomonadati; phylum Planctomycetota; class Candidatus Brocadiia; order Candidatus Brocadiales; family Candidatus Brocadiaceae; genus Candidatus Kuenenia; species uncultured Candidatus Kuenenia sp. The sequence continues at coordinate 21,774 of NZ_CAADGZ010000045.1, forward strand.
TTCTCACGCCACCTTCTGTTATCCTATTTTTCTTTTTCTGACAATACTAATTCAAAAACAATGTAATGCAAGATGAATAGTTGTCAAAATTCAAGTTTTTTTAACACGATACCTTTAGAAATTTATTTTGGTTTTGGAAACCAGAATTAAAATGGACATGCCATAAGCGCACAAATTAATGGCCAAGACCAAGGCCATGTAAAGCATTCCTGCCAGCGGGAAAAAAACAAAAACTAAAACACCCATGATCAGAGTAACAATCCCGGCGATCAGCATCCAACCCCAGCGTGGAGAAGGGCGGAATGCAAAGGCCATAACGATTTCAAGCGAACCTTCCAAAAGGAGAAATACACCGATCAGGATACTGAGTCCCATAAGCCCTGCGGCAGGAAAAAGCAGCATTATTCCTCCCGCGATGACAGAGAGGATACCGGATAACAGCAATAGCCAACGCTCACGCCGTTTAAAAAACGCAAAGACCTGAAAACCACCGCTCAACACCAACAAAATACCGACCAGAATATTGATGCCAAGCGCTGTCGCAAAAGGCAAAAACGCCGCTAATAATCCGGAGAGTAAAAAAACAATGCCTTCAAAGATATACCAACCCCGCTGTTTTGAGATTTCTTCCTTACGCCTTTGTTTCAAGGCTCCAAGGTCAATTTCTTCTTGTTTAAATTCGTAGAATACAAACATGTTTATCTCCTTTCTGTATTGATAGAGGTTATCTCCTGAAACGGATTTCTTTTTCCCCTTGGATTTCTTCGCTGTTTTCTTGCCGGGTTTGCTTTTTTTCCATGACAACCTCTTTCTTTTTCTTGTCATAGGAGATAACAACGAAATCACCGGGCTTAAAACTTTGCCCCAGCATCTTTTCCGCCAGACCTGCTTCGACTTCTGAGCAAATGTAGCGCTTCAGCTCACGCGCACCAAATTCAGGTTTAAATCCGATATCAGACAGATAATCGATCAGGCTATCATTAAAGTCCAGCGTGATCTCCTGAGCATGGGCAAGGCGTTTAACCCGTTCCATCTGCAGGGCTATAATATCTCGAATCTGCTCTTTGCAGAGAGAGTGGAAGACAATGATCTCATCAATCCGGTTGAGAAATTCCGGACGGAACCGATGTAGCAGCTCATCCATCAATCTTGATTTCAGATCATCATAGGAAAGCTGCTCCTTTTCTTCTTTTCGGGAATTTTCCTGAATGAGATGAGAACCGATATTACTTGTGGCGATAATAATCGTATTGGAAAAATCAACCATGCGTCCTTTTCCATCCGTTAAACGTCCGTCATCAAAGACCTGCAACAGGATGTTGCAAACATCAGGGTGCGCTTTTTCAATCTCATCCAATAGCACTACAAAATAAGGGCGTCTGCGCACACGCTCGGTGAGTTGTCCCCCCTTCTTCATAACCAACATAGCCTGGAGGGGAACCTATCATACGCGCCACGGCATGTTTTTCCATGTATTCAGACATATCAATACGCACCATGGCATCTTCATCGCCGAATACCATTTCAGCCAATGCCTTGGCAAGCTCAGTCTTACCGACACCCGTCGGACCCAAAAACAAGAAGCTGGCAATTGGTTTACTGACTTCACATAAATCGGCGCGAGACAGGCGCACGGCAAGGCTCACAGCTTTGACAGCCTCTTCCTGGCCGATGACACGCTCATGGAGTTTTTCTTCCATTCTCAGGAGTTTTTCCCGTTCTTCTGCCGTGAGATCACTGACCGGGATACCGGTCAAAGAGGATACGATTTCAGCAATATTCTGCATTGTAACAACCGGCGTTTCGCTGCTGCGGTTTGCTTGACATTCCTTATCCTGTTCATCGACATGCTTTTTTTTGACTTCAATATTGGCATGTATTCTTTGGCCTTCTCATAATCCTTTCGTGTATTTGCGGACTTTTCCTCTCGTTCCAGGGCCTTGACTTCATTTTGCATCTTCAGAATTTCTGATGGGCGAGAAGTTGCGCGAATACGCACACAGGAAGCGGCCTGATCAAAAGGTCTATCGCCTTATCCGGCAGATAGCGATTTGTCACGTAACAATCGGACAATTCAGCCGCCGCTGCAATCGCCTCATCTGAAAGACTGACCTTCTCATGCGCTTTTTCGCGCAGCTTTTTGCAAAATATCCTTGGCATCGTCACTCAGGTAATTGTCCAGGTCTACAGACTCGCGGTCACCAAGATTTTGGTGTGCACGGTGGGAGATATCCGATGGCTCATGACCAATAACACTGTCGAAAGGATCTCGGCCACCAAAAAAAGTATCAAAAAGTGAACCGCCAAACATGGATTCAAGTGGTGAACGGAAACCACAGCCGCTGCGGCCACCCGCTCGATGCAGCAATTTCTGATAATGGTCATCGCAGAGCTCTCTGGTTTTACGAAGGCCGTTTTCAATAACTTTTGCACGATAGGCGGCTGGTGCACTGCAAACATCAAATCTTCCGTTGCCCATAATATTAATCCTTTCTTTGTGTAGTATTAGAATTATCGGTCGAGTAGACGGCTTGAGTACGCCAGCCGTCTACTCGATCGAATTATCACATGTGCCGTTTACTCTTCTAACATATGTGGAATAATTTATTTGTCTTTTTGCCTTCTTTTGAAATATAAATATTTAACAAGCGATCATGTTTTTCAACCTTTATCTTAATCGGGATCGACATGTTCAGGTAATCTCATTGTACTTGTAAAAAACTGTGTAGCATCTTTAAACATACTATCAAGCGAACGCCGGTGCAAGTAAGGCATGTGCCCACCATGATATACTTTGAATTATACCTAAATCCTGCAAACGATTTTCGCAATGCGAAAAAGGGATGTACTGTCTCCATCTGCGGTATACTTACCACTCTCAAAAGACTAAAAAAACGAAATACAACGTCGGTTTTCTACTGAAAAACTACATCCAGTGACATGCGTTCCCACTTTTCCCATTCCTCCTGATGGAGAAATTTCTCCGGCAATTTTAATGTCATCTGCCGGCTTCTCTCCACCAGTTTCCCTGCCACACGGATTAACCACAGTCTCATCGTCTTTACTTCCCACTTTTGTATCACTCCACCACTGAGCAATCCCATCCACTTCAAAAGATTATACGCTAACACCGCACACTGAAATAGCGCAGCATTGGCCAAAAATTCACCCGTACGTATGTGCCCCGCATTCATCTGTCCTTTACTCTCTTCTATCAAAGTCTCGCAGGTAGCCCTCTTTCCATAACAACGATGCGCT